>NZ_BAAAUG010000012.1:0-78142 GCF_039533825.1 Streptomyces rectiviolaceus | reverse complement strand
CCTGGAGATCCGGGGGCGGCGGCTCCGGGTCGGGGAAGCCGCCGGGGCGCGGAAGCGTTCCTTCCCCGCCCCCGCCCTCGCCCGCGGGTGAGGGGTCGGCCACGCCCTCGCCCGCCGCCGCGGAGACCGCCGATGCGAACCTGTCGTCGAGGGTGTCGGCCACCTCGGCCGGCCCCGTGTCATGAGCGGAGTCGTCGTAGAGCTGACCCCACCAGTCGTCCTCCTGGCCGGAGGTTCCGTCGTGCCTCTCCCCCTGCTGGCTCATGCCCCTATTGTCGACCGCAGAGGCCGTACGAAACCGGTGCATCCGGAAATTCCGGCCACCGGAAGAGTGATGAGGGCCGCCGGGCGGGCCCACCCCCCACGGGAGGACCGCCCGGCGGTGTCTGTGTGTTTATCGCACGTCGTAGGCGCGAGCCACTGTCTGAGTGACGGAACTTCCGTTCGCATCCGTCAGTTCGGTCCTGAGCCAGACCTGCTTGCCCGAGGCGCCCGCGTGATGCACGGTGGCGTTCCACTTCCCTCCGGAGGCGGATGTCTTGGCCTCGGTCCAGGTCTTGCCCTCGTCGTACGAGTAGGACAGGGCCGCCGACTTGAGCGCGCCCGGCTTGTAGCCCGAGTGCCCTGTCGCCGCGATCCCAATCTTCTGGCCGTCCTTTGCCGCAAGCGTCTTCATGCCGTCCTCCGGCAGCCGGTAGCGCGGGAACAGCATCGGGATCCCCTGCCAGGGGACCTCCTCGTCGAGGTGCGAGCGGAACGCCCAGGTGGTCTGCGTGCCCGTGGACCGCTGCCAGACCTTCGAGCCGATCTTGTGCGTGGTGAGGGTGAGTTCGTACGCCGCGTCGTCGGCCGGGACCGTGAACACCCCGAACGGCCAGCCCGACTCGCCCACGACCTCGCCGTCCCGTTTCAGCTCTACGCTGCCGATGTCGCCGAAGCTGCCCTGGACCCCCGCATGTTCGCCGTCGTCCCAGAAGCCCGGCGCGACGCCGATCAGATTGCCCTGCCGTTCGGCCGCGAGCGCCTGCTTGCCCTGGGCGTCACGCGGCGCGGCGGGCGTGAGCACTCCCTCGTACCACTTCTCGCTGCGCCGCTCCCCCTTCTCGTACGTCCGCACCGGGTCGATCATGAACTCCCCGAACGGGAAGCTGCTTGACACCTGGTGGCCCCAGCCGGTCGTGCCCGCGGAGTAGTACTCGGTGCGCTTGCCGGGGGCCGGGACCGACTCGATGTCGGCGAAGTACACCTCGAGGCCCGACGGGCGGACGGCGGACGGCAGGTCCACGTAGTCCGTGGCGGTGCCCATCGCGCGGTACGTCGCCTCGTTCGCGGCGAGGTCCTTGTCCCGGACGCGGTAGGTGCGGTCGTCGCGGATCTGGCCGGTCTCGGGGAAGGCGAGGTTGTAGACGTAAGGGCTCTTCGCCATTCCCTTCCACTTCAACTCGACGTCGCCGTCGGACAGTTGGGAGAGGAGTGCGGCCGCCTCGGGCGTCTGGACGCCGAGGACCGGGAGCGGGGGTCCGGTGAAGCCGGTCGAGGGGTACCAGCGGCCGGGGGCCGTGCGGTGGGCGATGACGGCGAGTGCTCCCGCCGCCTTCGCGTTCGTCGCGACGGCGTTCGCGCTGCCGCTGTCCGGGACCTTGATGAGGGCGATCTTGCCCTTGACCCCGGCGGCTTCCAGCTCCGCAGGCGTACCGGACTTGGCGTCCACGAGCGCCGCCTTGCCCGTGCCGTCGAGGTTGGCCGAGCCGGTGGACGCGGTCACGGGGTGCAGCGACTTGCCGCCCACCACGGCCAGTTCGGTGAGGAGGGGCGCCGCGGCGCGCCAGTAGCTGCCTGACTCGAAGGTCCCGTCGGTGGCCTTGCCCTCGACGGACTGGTAGAAGCCGCGGATGGAGCGCGGTCCCGCCGCGGTGCCCGCGTGCAGCCAGTTGTCGGTGCCCCAGGTGCGGGCGAACCCGAGGGTGGCCCCGCGCACCTCGGACTCCTTGTCCGTCTTGACGGCGAGGCGGTGCGCCTTGCGGGCATCGAGCGTGACGGTCATGTCCTTCTTGACCTCGACCTGCGGCCGGGCGATGTGCGTGAGCGAGTCGGTCAGCGTGCCGCCGTCCGCGTCCGGTGTCGCGATGAAGCCGGTCAAGAAGTAGGCGCCGGGGCGGACTTGGTACGTCTGGTCGTTCGCGCCCTCGTTGAAGCGGCGCTCACCGCTGGCGTCGTCGGTGCCGATGAGGTCGACGGACGACGGACCGTCGGCGGGCTTCCCGCCGCGGTCGACGAGCTTCACGCGGAGGCTGACGGTCTCCGGCTGTACGTAGAGGGAGAAGGGCGTGGAGACCGCGACGCCCCCTTCGGCGCTCGCCAGGACGCGTCCGGTCACGTCGCCGTACTGCGCCTTCTTGAGGTCCGCGTCGGGGTCCAGCTTCAGCGGGACCTTGACCGTGGCCCCGGCGGGAACCTGCACGGAGCGCTCGCCGAGCTTGGCGATGCCCGAGCGCACGGCCGAGCCGTCGTTGCCGGTGACGCCCTGCACGGACAGCTTCAACTGCACTGCCTTGTCCGCGGTGTTGGTGTACGGGACGTCGACCGTGGTGCGGTCCGAGCCGTCCTGTGGCCAGCCGAAGCTGCCGCCCTGCACGGCGGGCGAGCCGAGCACCTTCTGGTCGACGGCCGCCTTCACGTCGAGCCGCCCGCCGCCCGTCTCGGTCACGTCACCGGGGATGCCGCTGTCCGCCGACGACACGAGGGCCGACTTGATCTGCTGCGCGCTCCAGTTCGGGTGGCGCTGCTTGACCAGGGCGGCGGCGCCCGCGACGTGCGGGGCGGCCATCGACGTACCGCTCATGGACTGGTAGGCGTAGACGCCCCTGCCGCCCGCCGCGGCGGCGGAGATCTCGACGCCCGGCGCGGCGATCTCCGGCTTGAGGGTGTGCGAGCCGTACGCGGGCCCCCGGCTGGAGAAGGAGGCCGTCGAGTCGTCGCGGTCGACGGCGCCGACGGTCAGGACGCCGGGCGCGCAGCCGGGCGAGGAGACGGAGTTGAGGCTCGGTCCTGTGTTGCCCGCGGCCAGGACGAAGAGGGTGCCCGTGCTCGACTGCGCCAGCTCCTCGGCGGCCGTGCTCATCGGGTCCGTGCAGTCGGTCCGCGCCGGGTTGCCGAGGCTCATGGAGACGACGTCGGCCTTCTCGTCGACGGCCCACTGCATGCCCGCGATGATCCACGAAGTGGCGCCGGAGCCGCTGTCGTTGAGGACCTTGCCGTGCAGCAGCTCGGTGCCGGGCGCGACACCCTTCTTCTTGCCGTCGCTCGCCGCGCCGGTGCCGCCGACGGTGGAGGTGGTGTGGGTGCCGTGGCCCTGGCGGTCCTCGTCGTCCGGGGAGTCGGTGAAGTTCTTGGTCGCGCCGATCCGGCCCTTGAGGTCGGGGTGCCCGGCGTCGGCGCCGGTGTCGAGCACGGCGACCTTGGTGCCCTTGCCGTCGTAGCCCGCGGCCCACGCCTCGGGGGCGTGCACCTGCTTGGTCGACTTGTCGAGAGTGGACTTGACCTTGGCGTCCAGCCACAGCTTCGTCAGGTCGGACGCGGAACGGGACGTGGGCGACGTGATGTCCGCCCAGAAGTCCGCGGCCTTCTTCTTGTCGGCCTTCAGTGCGACACCGTCGACGGGTTCGAGGACGAGCCCGCGCTCGGCGCCGCGCGGAGTGGCGGGCACCGAGCGCTTGACGTCGACGGACTTGTCGTACACGGCGATCAGCGGGAGCTTCTTGGCGTGCGCGTCGTCGTAGCCCTGGCGGACGAGCCCGGTGACGTTGAAGAGTTCCTCGTCGACCTTGCCGTCGGCTATCGCGTGGACGGCGCCCTCGGGGTAGACGTACAGGTCCTTGCCGGACTGCCTGGTCTGGACGAGGGGCACTGTGCCGTCGGCGCCGGGCAGGGCGGTCGCGCCCGCGCGGTCCTTGCCGTCGGACGTCACGAGGATGCGGTCGCCGGTGACGAGGGTGACGACGGAGCTTCCGCCGCCGCGCGAGGCGCTTCCCGTGCTACCCGCGCTTCCCACCAGCGGACTCGTGTCCGCCGTGTCCGTGCGTGGCTCGGCCACGGACGGGACGGCCGCGGTGACGGCGAGGACGGCGGCGGACGCCGCCCCCAAGGCCGTACGCGATATCGGGCGCATCGCTCTCCCCCAGGGTTGTCGGGCATGCGGAACCACAGCCGAAATCGGACCAAAGGCCGTATTCGCGGCTGCCGTTGGTGCTGCGGTGGCGTCACCTTGGCAGAGAGGCGGGGGGTGCGGGGATGATGTCCCGGGGCGGGTTTACGCCGTGGCTGTTTTCCGCCAGGGCGCCGTCGGAACGGATCCTTGGGGAGGGACGTCGCCGCATGCTGGCTGCGATAGGTCTGGACGAGACACACGAATCGGCGTACCGCGCACTGGTGGCGGTGGGCGCCGCCGACGTGCCCGATCTCGCGCGGCGGCTCTCGCTCGGCGAGCCGGACACGGTGCGCGCGTTGCGCCGCCTGGAGCTGGCCGGCCTCGCGGCCCAGGCGTCGGGCAAGGCGGGGCGGTGGGTCGCGGCCCCGCCGGGTGTCGCGCTCGGCGCGCTCCTGACCCAGCGGCGGCATGAACTGGAGAAGGCCGAGCTCGCGGCGAAGCTGCTCGCCGAGGAGTACCGCGCACAGGCCGCCGAGCCCGCGGTGCACGACCTGGTCGAGGTGGTGACCGGCGCGGGCGCGGTCTCGCAGCGCTTCCTCCAGCTCCAGCTGGGGGCGACCGACGAGGTGTGCGCCCTGGTGACCGGCAACCCGGTGGCGATCACCGGCATGGAGAACGACGCGGAGGCGCAGGCCGCGGGCCGTGGCGTCACCTACCGCGTGGTGGTCGAACGCTCCGTCCTCGCGCTGCCCACCGGCCTCATCGAACTGTCGACGGCGATCGGCCGCAACGAACAGGTGCGCGTCGTGGACCGCGTCCCGACGAAGCTGGTGATCGCCGACGGCTCGCTCGCGATGGTGCCGCTCACCACCTCGCGCACCGCGGAGCCCGCCGCGCTCGTGGTGCACGCGAGCGGCCTGCTCGAATCCCTGGCCGGGCTCTTCGAGGCGGTGTGGCGGAACGCGCTGCCACTGCGGCTCGGCGAAGGCGGCCACGCGGTCACCGAGGACGCCCCCGACGGCCCCGACGGCGCGGACCTGGAGATCCTGTCGCTACTGCTCGCGGGCCTGACGGACGCGAGCGTCGCCAAACAGCTCGACCTGGGCCTGCGAACGGTACAGCGCCGGGTCAAGCGCCTGATGGAGCTGACGGGCGTGACGACACGGCTGCAGCTGGGCTGGCACGCGTACGAGCGGGGCTGGGTGGCTCGCTGAGGCGGCCCCGGCCCGGCAATGAGGGCCGCGGAGACTGCCGCGACCTGCGGTTCTGCCCCGTTTCCTGCACGCTTGGCAGATGGGAGCCTGGGAACTCCTGCTGGTCGGAGTGGTGCTGCTGCTCGGGATCGGCGGAGTACTCGTACCCGGCGTGCCGGGGCCGTGGCTGGTGTGGGCCGCGGTTCTGTGGTGGGCGCTGAAGGACCCGGAGCCGGTCGCCTGGTGGGTCCTGGTCGGTACGTCCGTCGTACTCCTCATGGCACAGGGCATCCGATGGCTGCTGCCGCCACGGCGCTTCCGGCAGAGCGGTGCCACGCGCCGGACAGCGGTGTACGCGGGGGCCGGGGCGCTGGTGGGGTTCTGCGTGGTGCCGGTGATCGGGGCGATCCCGGGGTTCATCGGAGGGATCTACCTGTCGGAGCGGCTGCGGCTCGGTAGGCACGGGGAGGCGGCGACGGCGACGCGGACGGCTATGCGGGCGGGCGGGTGGAGCGTACTGACCGAGCTGTTCGCGTGCCTGCTGATCGTGGCGGCTTGGCTGGGGGCCGTGATCTGGGGCTGAGCCCCGACCGGGCGTCGGGCTTCACATATATGTACTGCCATCGGATCTCTCCCGACTCATTGACTCGCTGCCGCACCCTCTCTAGCTTTCAGCGAGGTAAAGCTCCGATGACTCGGGAGATGCGATGCCAAAACCGTCCAGAAGAACCGTGCTCGCCACCGGACCGGCGGTCGGCGGCGCGCTGATAGCCGGTGGCCTGCCCGCTCAGGCCACCGCCGCCTCCCGGGAGACAGCGGAGGCAGCGGAGGTGAGCGCCCCCGGCGACCCCTGGCGCACCGTCCTCGACGACGCCGACCTGGTCTGGCAGAAGCTGCCGAAGACCTGGTACGAGGGCCCTTACCTCGGCAACGGCTTCCTCGGCTCGGGGATCTACGCCGAACCGAGCACCCAGCCGGGCGGCGAGACCACGGCGCTGCGCTTCAACATCCAGCACTCCGAGGTACAGGACCACCGCCCCGAGTTCGGCTCCCTCTTCGGCCTCGCACGCCTGCCGATCGGCCACTTCACCCTGGAACCCGTCGGCAGGATCACCGGCATCGACTGGCGGCTGCGGCTGCGCGACGCCGAGCTGACGGGCACCCTCACCACGGACAAGGGCACCCTGAAGCTCCGCGCGCTGGTGCACGACACGCGCTCCGTCCTCGCCGTCGAGGTCACCGCGAGCGCGGGCGAGCGCGGCTTCCGCTGGGTGTTCCACCCGGCGGAGGCGATCAGCCCGCGCGCCGCATTCAAGCCGCTGCCGGAGGGATACGCGGGCAACCCGCCCGCCGGGATCAAGGAGTACGACGGCGTGACGGCCGCCGTACAGCCGCTGCTCGCGGGCGGGCAGCACGTCACCGCGTGGCGGGAGCGGACGCGGGGCGAGACCCGGACGCTGTACGTGAACGTGGCGCACTCGCACCCGAGGACGACGGCACGCGACCGCGCGGTGCGGACGGTGCGGGGTGCGGCGGGCCTCTCGTACGACGGGCTCGCGAGGTCGCACCGGGTCTGGTGGCACGCGTACTACCGCAAGAGCTTCCTGTCGCTGCCCGACGCCCGGATGCAGCGCTTCTACTGGATCCAGCTCTACAAGACGGCGGCCGCCGCCCGCCGCGACGCCCCGGTGATGGCGACCTGCGGCCCCTGGCTCGAACCGACGCCATGGCCCAACACCTGGTGGAACCTGAACGTTCAGCTGGAGTACTGGCTGATCCACGGCTCCAACCACATCGAACTGGACGCCGTCACACGCGCGTTGAGCGAATTCCGGTCCAACCTCACCAAGGAGATGGCGGCCCCCTACCGCGCCGACTCCCTCGGCATCCCGCGCACCACGGACCCGTCCCTGGTGAACGGCGCGTCGGTGACGGACGGCGGCTACGGAGTCGGAATCCCCGGCCAGGACCCGCCGACTCCCGAGGTGGGCAACCTCACTTGGGCGCTGCACAACGTCTGGCTGAGCTACCGCCACACCATGGACGAGTCGATCCTGCGAGACGTCCTCTTCCCTCTCCTGCGGAAGGCGGTCACCTACTACCTGCACTTCCTGGAGCCGGGCGCGGACGGCAAGCTGCACCTCCCCGCGACGTACTCGCCCGAGTACGGCGGCAACTCGCGCGACTGCAACTACGACTTGATGCTGCTGAAGTGGGGCTGCCGCACACTCCTTGACGTCGCTGAAATCCTGGGCGTGGACGACAAGTTGGCGCCACGATGGCGGGAGGTCGGCAGCAGACTGGCCGCGTACCCGACCGACGCGAACGGCTACATGATCGGCGTGGACATCCCCTTCGCGAAGTCGCACCGCCACTACTCCCACATGCTCGCGGTGTACCCGCTGTACGAGGTGACGGGGCGCACGGCGGACGAACGCGCCCTGATCGAGCGGTCCTTGGCCCACTGGGTCGGCTTCGAGGGCGCGTTGCAGGGCTACACGTTCACGGGCGCGGCGTCCATGTCGGCACTGCTCGGCAAGGGCGAGGACGCACTGAAGTACCTCGGGCAGCTGATGTCTCGCTTCATCCAGCCCAACACCATGTACAAGGAGTCGGGCCCGGTCATCGAGACCCCGCTCTCCGCCGCGCAGTCCCTGCACGACATGGTCTGCCAGTCCTGGGGCGACGTCATCCGCGTCTTCCCCGCGCTGCCGTCGGCATGGGCGGACCTCACGGTGCACGACTTCCGTACGCAGGGGGCGTTCCTGCTCAGCGCGGTGCGGGAGGGCGGGGCGACCCGGTGGGTACGGCTCGTGAGCGAGGCGGGGGCGCCGTGCGTCGTGCGGCACGGCATCGCGGGGGCGATCGACGTGCGGGACGGGCGTGGGCGCCATCTGTCGTACGAGGATGTGGGCGAGGGCGGGGGCGGAGGCGGAGGCGGAGGCGGAGGCGCCGTCAGGATCGCCCTCGGGCGGGGCGAGTCGGCGCTGATCACCGCCAAGGGTGACCGGCCGGATCTGCGGATCGCTCCGGTCGAACCGAACGAGGAGGCACCGCGGTGGGGCCTGCCCGCGGCTTAGGCTCGCGCCATGACCGAATTCAGCGAGGCCGAGCGGGCGTACCTCAAGTCCCAGCGTCTGGGCCGGATGGCGAGCGTCGACGCGACGGGGCAGCCGCAGGCCAATCCTGTCGGGTTCTTCCCGCAGGACGACGGGACGATTCTGATCGGCGGGTACGCGCTGGGCACCACCAAGAAGTGGCGCAACCTCCAGGGGAATCCGAAGGTGTCACTGGTCGTGGACGACATCGTGAGTGAGCGGCCGTGGAAGGTGCGGGGGGTCGACATCCGCGGCGATGCCGAACTCCTCACGGGTCCCCATGAGTTGGGCCCTCACTTCAGTGAGGAGCTGATCCGGATTCATCCTCGGCGGATCCATAGCTGGGGGCTGGAGCAGTAATTTTCCCCAACCCCACCCCTTCCCGAAAACCGTGCCTGCGCCCCGGACCTACCTGGGGCTCCGCCCCAGACCCCGAACAAGATGTCCTCAAACGCCGGACGGGCTGGAAATCCAGCCCGTCCGGCGTTTGAGGACGAACTCGGCGAAGCCGGTGATGACGGCAACCAAGGCCCCCGCGCCGAGCGGGTTTTCGGGAAGGGGCGGGGTTGGGGAACGAGTCCCTAGCCCGCCGCCAGCACATGCCGGACCCCGTAAGACCGCCAAGGCCGCCACGCATCAGGCGCCCCCACCCCGGGCAGCCCCACATCCGGGTCCCCCAGAGCCCGCATCCGAACAACCGCCACAACCCCCGCATCCACCCCCTCCAAAGCCAAGAGCCCCGCCTCCGCGTCCTCCCGGTCCGCCCCCGCGTCCAACCGCACCCGTCCATCGGCGAGCGCAGCAGCCAGCTCCCCCAAGGGCCCCGGCTCCCCGGCAAGCGCTCCCGGCTCGGGGAAGACATGGGTGAGGGACCCGCACGGCGCGTCCAGCGTCTTCCCGTACCGGTCCACGAGCAGCGACGCCGCCCCACTCCCCACCAGCGCCCGCACCGCGAACTCATCGGGGTCCGCCGCGCCCGGCGACCGCAGGCCGGGGGCCGCGGCGACCAGCGGAGCCAGCCGCGCATCCGCGCCGAGCCGCTCGTCGACGGCGTACGGATCCGCGTCGAGGTCGAAGAGGCGCCGCAACCGCTGCACGGCGGTCGTGAGGTCACGGAGGTCGGTCAGGTGGAGCCGGGCGTCCAGCCAGCCACCGGCACCGTGGTCGCTCTCCTCGACGGCCACGATCCCCGTGCCGTACGGAAGCCGCAACGTACGCCGGTAGGTCCGACCGCCCCGCTCCCCGCTGACCTGCTCGATCCCGGCGACGGCCTCATCGGAGAGCAGGTCGAAGACGGCACCGCACTGGTAGGCCCCGCGGTAGGCGAGCCGCAGCGGCACCCCGGCGGCGGGAGTGGCCCGTCCCGCGCCCCCGCCACGCGGCGCGGCGCCACGCAGCGCGGTGGGCGTCAGGGCGTACACCGCCCGGATCGTGTCGTTGAACTGCCGCACGCTGGCGAACCCAGCGGCGAACGCGATCTCCGTGATCGGCAGACCTGTGGTCTGCAACAACACCCGTGCGGTGTGCGCCCGTTGGGCCCGCGCGAGGGCGACGGGCCCCGCGCCCAGCTCGGCGGTGAGCTGGCGCTGCACCTGCCGCGAGCTGTAGCCGAGCCGCACGGCGAGACCGGAGACGCCCTCGCGGTCGACGACACCGTCACCGATCATGCGCATGGCGCGGCCTACGACGTCCGCGCGTACGTTCCACTCCGCGGACCCCGGCACGGCGTCCGGGCGGCAGCGCCGGCAGGCCCGGAATCCGGAGCCCTGGGCGCCGGCCGCTGTGGTGTAGTAGCGGACGTTCTTGCGCTTCGGGGTGACGGCGGGGCAGCTGGGCCGGCAGTAGATGCCGGTGGTCTCGACGGCGAAGAAGAACTCACCGTCGAAGCGCGCGTCGCGGCTGCGAACCGCCTCGTACCTGGTCTCTTCATCGATCACGTCTTCCAGTCTGCGCCCTCGCCCGCACTTCGGCTGGCGGAATTCGGACACCGCGTTGCGGGGGCGCCCGAGCACCCCCGCGACGCTGCCGCTGCCTAGCGGATCCGGCCCCGCTTGGCCTCCATGGCCGCCTTGCCCTCCGCGCCCCGCAGCTTCCACATGCGCCGCATGTCGGCCCGGAGCTTCGCGTCCGTCTTGGCGACGATGCGCTGGTTCTCGCGGATCAGCTTGCGGTAGCTGTCGAGGCGGCGGTCGGGGAGCGTGCCGTCCTCCACGGCCGCGAGCACCGCGCAGCCGGGCTCTGCGGTGTGGGCGCAGTCGTGGAAGCGGCAGTCGGCCGCGAGCTCCTCGATCTCGGAGAAGACCTGGCCGACGCCGTTCCCGGCGTCGAAGAGGCCGACGCCCCGCAGGCCCGGTGTGTCGATGAGGACACCACCGGCGGGGAGCACGAGGAGGTTGCGGGTCGTCGTGGTGTGGCGGCCCTTGCCGTCCACGTCACGGGCGGCGTTGACGTGCATGACGTCCTCGCCGACCAGCGCGTTGGCCAGCGTCGACTTGCCCGCTCCGGACTGGCCGAGCAGGACGGACGTACCGCCGGAGACAACGGCGCACAGGATGTCGACGCCTTCCCCGGTGGTGGCGCTGACCGGGAGCACCTGGACGCCGGGAGCCGTCGTCTCCACGTCCTCGACGAGGTAGGACAGGCCCGTGGCGTCCGGGACCAGGTCGGCCTTGGTGAGGACGACCAGCGGCTGGGCCCCGGACTCCCAGGCCAGGGCCAGGAAGCGCTCGATCCGGCCGAGGTCGAGCTCGACGGCGAGCGAGACCGCGATGATCGCGTGGTCGACGTTGGCCGCGAGGATCTGCCCCTCGGACCGCTTGGAGGAGGTGGAGCGCACGAAGGCGGTGCGGCGCGGCAGCAGCGTACGGACGTACCGCGGATCGCCGCCTTCGGGGTCGACGGCGACCCAGTCCCCCGTGCACACGACCTTCATCGGGTCGCGGGGCACGACGAACTCGGTGTCGGCACGCACTGTGCCGACCGGGGTGATGACGTCGCACTGACCGCGGTCGACGCGCAGGACACGGCCGGGCAGCAGACCCTGCGCCGCGTACGGGGTGAAATCGGCCTCCCAGTTCTCGTCCCAACCGTAGGGCGCGAGAGCGTGCGAAGAAGACGGAGAAGCCGAAGAAGACGGAGAAGAAGGCTGCGGAGATGCAGAGGAAGACAAGGGGTGACCCTTCACAGGGTGGCCCCGGCGCACGCGCGCACTGGCGCGTGGAAGAGAGGTAGGTCAGCCGGTGGCCACGGAGGTGGAATGAACGGACTTCGCGATGCGGGCAGCGCCCATCTCAACGGCAGCCATCGGTCACACCTCCTGGATCACACTCAGCCTGCACCGGCAGCCGATCGGCTGCCGGACGAACACAAGGAACCCTAGCTTCGGGCTCAGGCGGAGCGCCAGCTCTTTTCCCGCCCGGCAGCGACCGGGCGAGCGACGGCCGCCGCGCGGGCCCGGCGCACGGCGGACAGCGGTGTGGGCGCGAGCGTCTTGCGCAGGTTGGTGCGCATCGTCGACGCGGCGTCGAGCACGTAGTTCTGCCGGACCTTCCAGGGGCCGCGGTCGCCCTGCCGGGGGAAGGCGTCGATGGAGCGCTGGACGTAGCCGGAGGCCAGGTCGAGCAGCGGGCGTTCGTTCAGGGTGCTGGTCGGCCTCGGTTCCACCGCCGCGTAGTCGTTCTCGCGCATGTGGTTGAGCACCTTGCACACAAGGCGCGACGTGAGGTCGGCGCGCAGCGTCCAGGAGGCGTTGGTGTAGCCGATGCAGACCGCGAAGTTCGGGACGCCGGTCATCATCGCGCCGCGCCACACGAACTGCCGGTTCAGCTCGACCGGTTGGCCGTCGACGCGCGGGGAGATGCCGCCGAAGGCGAGCAGTTGGAGCCCGGTGGCGGTCACGACCACGTCGGCCTCGAGGACGCGGCCGGACTTCAGCCGGATGCCCTCGGGGACGAAGCGGTCGATGTGGTCGGTGACCATCTCGGCGGCGCCCGTCTTCAGGACCTCGAAGAGATCGGCGTCGGGCACCGCGCACAGCCGCTGGTCCCACGGGTCGTAGGACGGAGTGAGGTGGTCGGCGACGAGCTGGTCGTCCTTGACGATGCGCTTGTTGAGGCCGGTGAGCAGCTTCCGCGCGGCCTTCGGGCTGCGCCGGCAGAACTGGTAGAGCCCGATGGTGAAGAGGATGTTCTTCGTCCGTACGACCCGGTGGGCCGCGTTCGCGGGCAGTACGGCGCGGATGCCGTCGGCCAGCCTGTCCCGCGAGGGCAGCGAGCCGATCCAGGTCGGGGTGCGCTGCAGCATGGTGACGTGCGCGGCGCTCCGTGCCATCGCGGGCACCAGCGTGACGGCGGTGGCGCCGCTGCCGATGACGACCACGCGCTTGTCCGCGTGGTCCAGGTCCTCGGGCCAGAACTGCGGGTGCACGACCGTGCCGGTGAAGGAGTCGACGCCGGCGAACTCCGGGGCGTGCCCCTGGTCGTAGTTGTAGTAGCCCGCGCAGGAGTACAGGAAGTCGCAGGTGACGGTGGTCAGGGTGCGGCTGCCGTCCTGCTCGGTGCGCTCCAGCGTCACGGTCCAGCGGGCCGTCGCGGTGGACCAGTCGGCGCCGACGACCTTGGTGCCGTAGCGGATCCGGCGGTCGATGCCGAACTCCGCCGCCGTCTCCTTGATGTAGCCCAGGATGGACCGGCCGTCGGCGAGCACCTTCGAGTCGCGCCAGGGCTTGAAGGCGTAGCCGAGCGTGAACATGTCGGAGTCCGAACGCACTCCCGGGTAGCGGAACAGGTCCCAGGTCCCGCCCATGGACTGCCGCGCCTCGATGATCGCGTACGAGCGCTCGGGGCACTCGGTCTGCAGCCGGTAGGCGGCACCGACGCCGGAGAGACCGGCGCCCACGATCACGACGTCGATGTGCTCGGCATCGATGTGCTCGGCCGGGTCAGCCGGTGCGGCGGGGGCGGCGGTCCTTGGGTCTGCGTCTGCGGAGTACGTCATTCCTTCAGTGTCCGGAAGCACACCCGGAAGGAATTGACCCGGGACGACAGATCTTTGACCCTGGACGACATGTCCGTGATCAGATCGGCGGGGCTGCGCGGTTTCCGCGCCACGGTGGCGGAGCTCGGCGGCGACGCCGAGGCGTACGCCCGGCAGGCGGGCTGCCCCACGGGCGCTCTCGACGGGGACGACCTCCTGGTGCCCGAGGAGGCGATGGCCACGGTACTTGAGCTGGCAGCCGAGGATCTCGGCTGTCCTGATCTCGGCCTGCGCATCGCGACCCGGCAGGACTTGGGCATGCTCGGCGCCCTGGCGCTCGCCATCCAGAACTCCGAGACCCTCGGAGACGCCATGGAGTGCACCACGCGCTATTTGTTCGTCCACGCGCGCTCCCTGAGCCTCAGTCTGGAGCCGGATCCGTACGGCACTCCCGGGGTCGCTGCCCTGCGCTACGGCGTGCGCGACGGAGTCGAGGCGCCACCCCAGGGCATCGACCTCTCCCTGGGGTTCATGCACCGCGCCATCGTCTACCTGGTCGGTCCGTACGGCCTCGGCTCGGTCGAGCTGCCGCATCCGCTGCTCGCCCCGCTGTCGGTGTACGAGGACTTCTTCGGCGTACCCGTGAAGGCGGACCGTCCCGCGGCCCTGCTGCGTGTCCCGCTCAGCCTCGCCGACCGGCCGCTCGGCGGCGGCAACGCGCATCTGCGCCGCCTCGCGCTCGCGTACCTCGACGAGCAACTGCCCAGGGAGCGGACGGACATCGTCAGCGGCGTCCGCGCCGTCGTCGGGCGCTCGCTCGGCACCTCGCCGCCCGAGATAGGGACCGTGGCGCGCCTGCTGAACGTCCACCCACGGACCCTTCAGCGCAGGCTGCGCGCCGCGGGTACGACCTTCGCCGAGGTCATCGACGAGGAGCGGCGCAGCGCCGCCCATCGCTATCTCACCGGCACCGACCTCCCCCTGGGCCAAGTCGCCCTGCTCCTCGGCCTCTCCGAGCAGTCGGCCCTGAACCGCTGCTGCCGACGCTGGTGGGGCACGACGCCCCGGGCGGTCCGGAGGGGATGATTCCGGCCAGATTCGCCCGCCGAAAAGGGAGTTATCTGGCTTGTCTTGCCGTGGACCAACTAGATGCCCCAGGCATCCAATGGGACAGGTAAAGGGAGCCCCTCCGCTTGTGAGGTAAGTCCATGACGGAATCAGTCGCGTCCCAACCGCTCACGCCCGAAGCGGCCGTGTCCGAACCAGTCGCCTTCCCGCAGGACCGTACGTGTCCCTACCACCCGCCGAAGTCGTACGAGCCGCTCCGCGAGGCCCGGCCGCTCTCCCGGGTCCAGCTGTTCGACGGACGTTCCGTCTGGGTGGTCACCGGACAGGGGACGGCCCGTGACCTGCTCATCGACCCGCGCCTCTCCACCGATCGCGAGAACGAGGCGTTCCCCGCGCCGACCGAGCGCTTCGCGAAGGTGCGCAACCGCCGCCTCGCCCTGCTCGGCGTCGACGATCCCCTGCACAACAAGCAGCGCCGCATGCTGATCCCCAGCTTCTCGGTCAAGCGGATCGCCGCGCTGCGCCCCCGCATCCAGGAGACGGTCGACGGGCTCCTCGACGCCATGGCCGCACAGGGGTCACCGGCCGAGCTGGTCGGCGCGTTCGCGCTGCCGGTTCCGTCCATGGTGATCTGCGCCCTCCTCGGTGTCCCTTACGCCGACCACGAGTTCTTCGAGGAGCGCTCACGCCGGCTGCTGCGCGGCCCCCGCGCCGAGGACATCGAGCGGGCACAGGACGAACTGGACGCCTACTTCTACGCGTTGATCGAACGCAAGCAGCGGGAGCCGGGCGACGGGCTCCTCGACGAGCTGATCCACCGGCAGCTCTCCGAGGGTGCGCTCGACCGCGAGGAACTGGTCAGCCTGGCGACGATCCTGCTGGTCGCGGGGCACGAGACCACGGCGAACATGATCTCCCTGGGTACGTTCACCCTGCTCCAGCACCCGGAGCGGCTCGCCGAACTGCGCGCCGAGCAGACGCTGATGCCCGCTGCCGTCGAGGAGTTGCTGCGCTTCCTGTCCATCGCGGACGGACTGCTGCGGGTGGCGAAGGAGGACATCGACGTCGCCGGCAGCACCATCCGCGCGGACGACGGCGTCATCTTCTCCACCTCCCTCATCAACCGCGACGGCACGGCCTACGAGGCGCCGGAGGAACTGGACTTCCACCGTGCCGACCGCCACCACATCGCCTTCGGGTTCGGCATTCACCAGTGCCTCGGGCAGAACCTCGCCCGCGCCGAGATCGACATCGCCCTGCGGACGCTCTTCGCGCGGATGCCGGAGCTGCGCCTCGCGGTGCCCGCGCGGGAGATTCCGTTCAAGCCCGGCGACACGATCCAGGGGATGCTCGAACTCCCCGTCGTTTGGTAGGAGATGGAGGAGATGAGCGTGCGGGTCCATGTGGAACAGGAGCGGTGCGTGGGCGCGGGCATGTGCGCGCTCACCGCTCCGAGCGTCTTCACCCAGGACGACGACGGCTTCAGCGAGGTGCTTCCCGGCCGCGAGGACGGCGGCGGCGATCCCTTGGTGCGCGAGGCCGTGCGGGCCTGCCCGGTGCAGGCCGTCACCCTCACCGTCGACGACTCCTGAAGGGACCGGGCGGGCTCAGTGGCCCCGCTGCCAGGCGGCGAGGTCCTTGCGGCGTACGGAGCGCAGTCCAGCGGTGCACGGCGCGGACCGGGCCCGGGCGGCCCGCGTCGGCGGCGCGCATCACGCGGACACCGAGGAGCAGCTTCCCGACGCTGCCGCGCAACAGCAGCGTCAGGACACACTGGTTGGTGAAGGACACCACCGGTACTGCCCCCGTGGATCACTCATCCCGGCATCATGCCGCACACCAGCGACAACGCCCCAGCTGAGGCTAACCGCGCAGCGTCACCGTGAAGCTCCGTCCGTACGCGTGGTGGGTGTCGACGTCGATCCGGGTCCCGCCGTGGACCCGGCTCACGCGCACCCCCTCGTCGGCCGTCACCACCCGCAGGGAACGGCCCCGGAGCAGCACGCCGACCCTGTCGCGGTCCATCGTCGGATCGGACACGGCCACGGTGGTGGGGCCGCGCCGCTCGCGCCGTACGAGCACCGATGCGGGGCCCTCGATCCGCATCCCCGCGGCCTCATGGTGTCCGGCGGTGAAGCTGTTCGCGGCGGTCAGGCCGAGGCCCGCGTGGCTGACCGCCTGCAGCCGCACCGTGTTCGCGAGGACCTTCAGGGGCTGCCCGCCCCGGTACGACCTCAGCCCCGCCTCGCCCGCGTTCGGCACCAGCGCGTAGGCCAGGGAGACGGGCCGGGCCCCGGCCGCCCCGTCCACCGTCACGCCGAGCACCGTGCGCGTCACCGCGGTGTCCGGGTTCGCGGTGCGGACGACCCGGCGGCTGCGGGTGACCTTGTCCAGGGCGACCCGCACCTTCGGGGTGTCCAGGAATACGTAGCCGACGGAGGTGCGCCGCGTGGCGTTGGCGTACCGCAGCCACCGGAGGTCGCCCGTGCCCGCGCCGGTCCACGGGCGGCCGTCGCGCAGCTCCCCCGTGACGGAGACCTGGTCGTCCGGCGCCGCGGTCCTGGCGTCGACCGTCGTCGTCACGGCCCGCCCCGCGCCGTCGCCCACGCCCGCCGCGAGCACCACGATCTCCTCGTCGAGCAGGAACCACGACTTCGTCGCCGTCGCGTTGCGGTGGACGACGAAGTCGTCCGGCAGCAACTCCCGGTCGTGGAAGGCGGCATCACTGGACTGCACGGCCCCGACCGCGCCGTACGCGCCCAGGACGGCGCCCCCGGAGTGCTGGTTGGTGCCGCGCGGGAAGTAGACGTACTTGTTCTGCGACTCGGAGGACGAAGTGAAGTTCAGGGGGTGGCCCGGGTTGTCGTAGTACGGCTTCCCGTACAGCTCCGGGACCGTCCTGCGCAGCTCGACCGGCGCGGTGACGCCCGCGAGGCCGTACGGCGAGACCGTGGTGAAGTAGTCGACTCCGTACGCCTGTGTCTGGTCCTGGCCGGAGAGGTAGAGGTAGTACGCGCCGTCGCCCTGGAACCACGGCATGAGGTTCTCGCCGCTCATGTACTCGTACTTGCTGATCCGGTCGGAGCTGCGCGCGAGCGCGAAGGCGTAGCCCGGTCTGCGGTGGACGTTCTTGTCCATGGCGTTGAAGGCGACGCTGCGCGAGGCGGGGTTGAGGTCCGCGGGCGGGACGGAGGCGTCGCCGATGATGTCGGCGTAGCGCACGATGCTGACCGGCGAGACGAATCCTGTCGGGTCGAGCGCGGCGCGCGAGGTCGACCGGATGTGCTTCACATAGCTCTTCAGGGCGGTGGCATCGGCGCCGGTGGAGAGGGAGGAGAGGTCGACGACGGCCTCGACGACGACCGCTACGTCGACGTAGCCGCCGTCAGGACGCGACACCGCGCGCCCCTTGACGATCTCCATCATCCAGCCCTCGAAGATGAGCGGCGCGAAGCCGTCGCGCACCCACCGCTGGACGGTCGGCACCAGTTCCTCGCCGTGTGCGAAGCCCGTGCCGTCGAGGATCTTGAGGGTCTGCACGACCCGGGTGAGCAGGCCTTTTCCGTACGAGCCGGTGTACGCGACGGAGGCGTGCTGGATGAAGGAGCCGTCGGCGTAGTAGCCGTCCGTCACGCCGTGGTTCAGGCGGTAGGGGTCGATGGTGACGAAGACCGTCAGCTGGTCGGTGAGGGCCTTGCGGATACGGGCCTCGCCGCCCGCGCCGATGAGAGCGCCCTGCAGGATGCGGTTGGTGGTGATGTCGGCGAGGTTGGCGCCGGTGTGGAAGCGCGAGTCGAGGTTCACATCCCCGTCGGTGCCGTTGCGCAGGTAGGCGTCCATCGAGGCGACGTACGTGGTGATGAGGCCGGGCTTGTAGGTCCGCACCTCGTCGACGAGGAGGGCGAGGGTCTTGCTGACGTGCTGGGAGATGCCGATCTCCCAGTTGAACCAGTTGCCGTAGTAGCCCTTGGACTGGTCGCCGTAGTAGCGCTCGTGCAGCCATCCCAGGCCGTCGATGACGCGGCGCTGGACAGCGGTGTCGCCGTAAAGGTCGGAGGGGGTGCCCGGCGTGCGGGTGGCGAGGGCGATCTCGTACAGCCGCTTGAAGGCCGTGTTGAGGTTGGCGTCGTCGGTGCCGAGCACCAGTCCCGCGAAGAGCTCGCCCTCGCCCGCGTCGTCCATGGACTTCAGGTTCGTCCGCGCGGTCCTGTCGATCGCGGTGAGTTTGGCGGCTGTCTCGGGGCGCGCGTTGGACTCGGTGGTCCCCGCGAAGATCCCGACGGTGTTGGCCAGGAGGCGCGCGCTGTCCGCCGCGGCCTCGGCGGCGCTCACGGGCAGCGCGGGGATCACCGCCAGGAGACCGGCGGCCGACAGGGCGGACAGCAAGCGTCTGCGGGTGATGTCCATGGCGACCTCCGCCGGTGAGATGGCGATCTGGCGTTCTGGCGGGCGGAGTCAAGCAGATGGCCCGGGCGGCGACAAGGGTGAGTGCCGCGCCGCCCTGCGCCACGGCACCGATCGGACCACCAGCGGCTAGTCTCGACGGTGTGAGGTCGGAACAGCGCGCATCGGGGCCGTACGCCGTCGTGGCTTTCGCGGCGTCCGCCGGCGGTGTGCAGGGCCTCGGCGAGATCCTGGGCGGGCTCGGACCCGATCTGCCGGTGCCGGTCCTCGTGGTCCAGCACCTGGATCCGCGCCATCGCACGCTCCTCGCGGAGGTCCTCGCCCGGCGCACGGAGCTCTCCGTGAAGCTGGCGCAGGACCAGGAGCGCGTCGAGCCGGGGACCGTGTATCTGGCGCCGCCCGACCGGCATCTCCTCGCGGGGCCGGAGGGCGTGGTCACGCTGTCGAACAGTGAGGTCGTGAACTTCGTGCGTCCCTCGGCCGACCTGCTCTTCGAGTCGGTCGCCGGAGCGTACGGATCGCGGGCCCTCGCCTGCGTGATCACCGGTACCGGCGTGGACGGCGCGATGGGCGTGGAGGCGGTCAAGTCGCGCGGCGGCACGGTGATCGCCGAGGACCCGCGGACCGCGCAGTTCGCGGGGATGCCCCAGGCGGCGGTCGAGACCGGAGCCGTGGATTTCGTACTCCGTATCGAGGAAATCGCCGCGGCCGTCCGCGGACTGGTCGAGGACAAGAGGCAGTGATGAGCGAGTCGCCCGAAGCGGGGACAGGGCATGGCGCCGAGCCGGGGGCCTCGGAGCATCCCGGGAGCGCGCCCGCCCCGGCCGTCGATCAGGGTCTTGAGGACCTGCTCTGCTTCATCCGCGACGCGCGCGGCTTCGACTTCACCGGTTACAAGCGGTCCACCCTCGGTCGCCGCATCCGCAAGCGGATGGAGGACGTCGGCACGGGTGACTACGCCGACTACCGCGATCTGCTCGAGACCGACACCGTCGAGTTCCGCACGCTCTTCAACACGATCCTGATCAACGTCACCTCGATGTTCCGCGACCCGGACGCCTGGGAGCTCCTCCAGCGTGAGGTGGTGCCCGAGCTGATCTCGGGGCTGGGCGCCGACGACGAGATCCGGGTGTGGAGCGCGGGCTGCTCCAGCGGTGAGGAGGCGTACTCACTGGCCATCGTCTTCGCGGAGGCCCTCGGCATCGAGGAGAGCCTGAACCGCGTCAAGATCTACGCCACGGACGTCGACGAGGAGGCGCTGCGTGACGCCCGCGCAGGACAGTACCCGGCGCGGAACCTCGAATCGCTCGCGGTGGAGCTGCGTGACAAGTACTTCGAGCGGCACGGCGACCACTACGTCTTCCGCCCCGACCTGCGCCGCCGGGTGATCTTCGGCCGCCACGACATCACCCGCGACGCCCCGATCTCCCGCCTGGACCTCCTCGTCTGCCGCAACACGCTGATGTACTTCAACGTCGAGGCGCAGGCCCAGATCGTCGACCGCTTCCACTTCGCCCTGCGCGAGGGCCGCTATCTCTTCCTCGGCAAGGCGGAGATGCTCCTGAGCGACGGCGAGCGGTTCGAGGCGGTCAACATCCGCCAGCGCGTCTTCCGGCGCCGGCCCGGCGGCAGCGCCACTCCGTACCCCGCGATCCCCGCGAAGATCAGGCCCGGTGTGGGCATCGAGGCGCAGGCCGCCACGCGCACGCGCCAGCTGCGGGACCTGATCCTCGACGCGGCTCCGGGCGCCGCCGTCGCCCTGGACGGCGACGGCATCCTGGTGATGATCAACAACGAGGCGCGGTCCCAGTTCGGTCTCACGACCCATGACGTGGGACGCCCCTTCCAGGACCTGGAGATCTCCTACCGGCCCGCCGAGCTCCGCTCCCTGATCGACCAGGCCACCCATGAGCGCCGGACCCTGCGGGTGAACGGCGCCGAGCGGCGCGTCGGCAACGAGATCCAGTACTTCGACATCGTCGTCCAGCCGATCGCGAGCGGCCCCGGCCTTCCGGTCGCCACCAACGTCACCTTCACGGACGTCACGCTGGCCATGCAGCTGAAGGCCGAGGTGAAGCGCGTACGCGAGGACCTGGAGACCGCGTACGAGGAACTCCAGTCCACCAATGAGGAGCTGGAGACCACCAACGAGGAACTCCAGTCGAGCATCGAGGAGCTGGAGACCACCAACGAAGAGCTCCAGTCCACGAACGAGGAGCTGGAGACCACCAACGAAGAGCTCCGGTCCGGCAACGAAGAGCTCGAGACCATGAACGACGAGATGCGGTTGCGCTCGACGGACCTGGACGAGGCGCGGGCCTTCCTGGAGGGCGTGATGAGCAGCATCGCGGCCGGTGTTGTCGTGCTGTCCGCCGATCTGCGGGCCAGGAGCTGGAATCGCGGCGCGGCGGATCTGTGGGGGCTGCGCGCCGACGAGGTCCTGGGTGAGCCGTTCTTCGAGCTGGACTTCGGACTGCCGACCGACGTCCTGCGCGAGGTCGTGCGGGAGTGCGTCGCGTCGGGCAAGCGGTCGGGCCCCGTGGTGATCCCCGCCGTGAACCGCATCGGACGGACCATCGACTGTTCGGTCGTGTGCTCTCCGTTCGACGGACACAACGGAGGCGTCGTCCTCCTGATGGAAGACCCCGCCGATACCGGCGGCAGTTGACCGGGCGAGCCGTATTCTGGTGAACATGAGCGCCATGGAAGGCAGTTCGCTGCCGGTGGGCGGCCAGGCCGATGCCGCCTGGCAGCGTGCGATCCGGGCGAACCAGCGTGCGGCGCGGGAGACGGCGAGCGCCGAGCGGCACGAGCGGCTGTACGCGGAGAGCGGCCGCGAGTTGCACGCCGCGATGGCCCGGCGCCACCGCGCGGTCGCGGACCGGCATCTCACCACGGCCCGGCTCCAGGAGTCCTACGCCCGCCGGGTGACGGAGTGGGCGGCGGGCCGCGACAGGTCCCGGCCCGCGCAGGCGCGGGGCGAGAGCCGCCCCTTGTTCATGGCCTCGGTCGCGGAGGCCTGTGGGACGCGCAGTGCCGCGCTGACGCTCGTCGCGGCGGACCTGAGCCAGCTCGCGGTCGCCGCTTCGGACCGGCCCTCGCGGGGCGCCCAGGATCTGGAGTACGTCCTGACCGAGGGCCCGGCCCGTGACGCGGTCCGCGAACGCCGGGCGGTGTACGCGTCGGGCGCCGCGCTGGAGAGGCGCTGGCCCGGTTACGGGTCGGGGCTCGCCGCCCTCGGTCTGCGTTCCGTGGCGGCGCTTCCGCTGAAGGTGTCGTCGGACTGCATAGGGGCGCTCACCGTCTTCGATTCCTCGTCGGCCCTCGCGAGGTCGGGCAAGTTCCGCGGGGTCGCCGCCGCGCTTGCGGAAGGCGTCCTGATCGGCCCGGACTCGGATCCCGGGCTCTACGGCGGCGCGGATCTGCGTGCCGTGGTCCATCAGGCCGCAGGCGTGCTGTCCGAGCAGTCGGGCAGTCCGGTCGCCGACGCCCTGGCGCTCATCAAGGCGCGGGCGTACACCCTGGGCGTGCCCCTCGACACGGTGGCCCGGCGCGTCATCTCCGGGGAACTGAAGCTCCGCTGACCCTCCCGCCGCGCCCGGCGATGTGCGGCGGGACCGCGATGCCGGGCGGGAGCAGCGGGTCGGCGACCGGGGTGCCCCAACTCGCCGTGAGGGGAAGGTTTCCGGCCCAGACGCCGAGCTCCGCGTCCGGTCCTTCGCCGTCGTCCGGAGGGCCCACGCTGGTCTTGACGGAGGCCTCCTCCAGGGAGAGGGCGAGCAGTGTCGTGGCAGCGAGCTCCTTGCGGCTCGGACGCCTGGCGTAGTCCCACTGGCCGGGGGTGGCGTGCTCGGTGAGCAGGCGCAGGCCCGTCAGTTTCTCGTCCGGGTCGGTGACCTTGCGGGGGACGCCGTAGATCATCGCGCTGCGGTAGTTGACGCCGTGCTCGAAGACCGAGCGGGCCAGGATCAGGCCGTCCACGTGGGTGACGGTGACGCAGACCGTCGCGCCGGGGTCGGCTGCCAGGCTGCGGCTCGCGACCGAGCCGTGCAGATACAGCTGGGTGTCGTCACGGCCGTAGACGGTCGGCACCACCATGGGGTGCCCGTCGACGACGACGCCGAGATGACAGATGAACCCCGCGTCGAGGATCGCCTCGAGGTCGGCGCGGTCCAGGCTGCCTTGCTCGCGCAGGCGGCTGTGGCGGGTGCGTTCGGTCTGCGGGAGCGTCCCGCTCTGCTGCTGGCTGGTGGTCACGCCTCCGCAAGCTACCGATATCGCGTCGAAAATGCCATGCCTCAACGAATTACAACCGACGCGGCAGTGGCGTACGACGGAATCCGCAGCCCGTGCTCCATTCGTCCAACCCCACCGCCGAGAATCCAACAACCCCCGCCGCGTGAGTGTTGTGACGTCCCACCTCCCCGCTGTCTGATGGAGGCCATGGAGCTTCCCTACCTTGAGGACGTATCCCCCGGCACCGGCAGCCTCCCGCCCCGCGCGTGGTACGCGCGGTCGGACGCCACCTCCCTCTCCCTGAACGGCAGTTGGCGATTCCGCCTCTCCCCGACCGCCGACGCCGCCGACGACTCCTTCGCATCGGACGGGTACGACGCCGGGGCCTGGGACACCGTGGCGGTGCCCGGCCACTGGGTGATGCAGGGCCACGGCGCGCCCATCTACACCAACATGGTCTATCCGTTCCCGGTCGACCCGCCCCGCGTGCCCACCGAGAACCCGACCGGCGACCACCTGCGCACCTTCGACCTGCCGGACGACTGGCCCGCGACCGGTGGCGGCACACTCCGCTTCGACGGCGTCGAGTCCTGCGCCCGCGTCTGGCTGAACGGCACGGAGCTCGGCGAGTTCAAGGGCTCGCGGCTTCCGCACGAGTTCGCGGTCGGCCACCTCCTGAAGCCGTCGGGCAACGTCCTCGCGGTCCGCGTCCACCAGTGGTCCTCCGGCTCATACCTGGAGGACCAGGACCAGTGGTGGCTGCCGGGCATCTTCCGTGACGTGACCCTGCTGCACCGCCCCGAGGGCTGCGCACTCGACTTCTTCACGCACGCCTCGTACGACCATCGCTCGGGGACGGGGACGCTGCGCGTCGACTCGGACGTGGACGGCCGGGTCACCGTGCCCGAGCTGGGAGTTGATGTCGCGGCGGGCGAGTCGGTGACGGTGGCCGTCGAGCCCTGGACGGCCGAGACGCCTCGCCTTTACGACGGCGTCCTGGCCACGGCGGGCGAGCGCGTCCCGCTGCGGATCGGCTTCCGCACGGTCGCCGTCGAGGACGGGGTCATCAAGGTCAACGGCCGTCGGATCCTGTTCCGTGGCGTGAACCGGCACGAGTTCCACCCGGAGACGGGCCGGGCGCTCGATCGCGACACGATGCGCACCGACGTCCTGCTGATGAAGCAGCACAACATCAACGCGGTCCGCACCAGCCACTATCCGCCGCACCCCGCCTTCCTCGACCTCTGCGACGAGCTGGGCCTGTGGGTCATCGACGAGTGCGACCTGGAGACCCACGGCTTCACCGAGCAGGGGTGGCGCGACAACCCCGTCGACGACGACCGCTGGACGCCCGCCCTCCTGGACCGCGCGGCCCGCATGGTCGAGCGCGACAAGAACCACGCCTCGGTGATCATCTGGTCCCTGGGCAACGAGTGCGGGACGGGCCGCGGCCTGACCGCCATGGCCCGCTGGATCCGCGCACGGGACACGGGACGCCTCATCCACTACGAGGGTGACCCGTCCTGTGCCGACACCGACATGTACTCACGCATGTACGCCGACCATGCCGAGGTGGAGCGCATCGGCCACCGGGCGGACACCGAAGGCCCGGAGTCGCGCCGCCAACTCCCCTTCATCCTCTGCGAGTACGGGCACGCGATGGGCAACGGCCCCGGCGGCCTGAGCGAGTATCAGGAGCTGTTCGACGCCCATGAGCGCAATCAGGGCGGCTTCATCTGGGAGTGGATCGACCACGGCATCAAGCACCCGGAGTTCGGCTACGCCTACGGCGGCGACTTCGGCGAGGAGCTGCACGACGGGAACTTCGTCTGCGACGGCCTGGTCTTCCCCGACCGGCTGCCGTCGCCGGGGCTCGACGCGTACAAGCGGGTCATCCAGCCGGTGCGTTTCGCGTACGACGAGGACGCGGGGACGGTCAGGATCACCAATCTGCACGATTTCGCGGACCTGTCCCACCTGTCCTTCGAGTGGGCCTACCACGTCGACGACGAGGCGGCGTCCGAGGCCGGGGAGCTGGCCGTGCCGCCGGGGCTCGGCCCCGGTGAATCCGTCGACCTGAAGCTGCCGGACCCGCCGCCCACGAGCCGCGACGCCGAGACCTTCCTGCACCTCACGGCGATGGTGGGCGTCAAGACGAACTGGACGAAGCTGGACCACGGCGTCGCACGGGCCCAGTTCGCGGTCACCCCACGTCCCGCGGTCCGCCCCGCCACCGGTGAACGCCCTTCACAGGGAGCTGAGTTCATCACGCTCGGCCCCGGTACCTTCGACCCCCGCACCGGCGAACTGCGCACCCTGAACGGCATCCCCCTGCCCGGCGCCCCGCGCCTGGACATCTGGCGCGCCCCCACCGACAACGACAACGGGGCGTCCTGGCAGGGCGGACAGCGCAACGGCCTCGTCTGGCGCGAACTCGGCCTGCACCGCATGCAACACCGGCTCGACGCCGTCGAGTTGACGGACGACGCGCTCACCGTCCGCACCCGCGTGGCGCCCGCCGCGCGTGACATCGGTCTGCGCACCGTCTACCGCTGGACGTCCGACGGCTCCCAGCTGCGCCTCACGGTCTCCGTGACGCCCGAGGGCGAGTGGACCGTGCCGCTGCCCCGGCTCGGCATCCGGCTCGGGCTGCCTGCCGCGTACGGCTACGCGCACTGGTTCGGCGGCGGCAACGGCGAGGCCTATCCGGACACGGCGGCGGCGTCCGGCATCGGCCGCCACTTCATGCCGGTCGACCGGATGCAGACCCCGTACGTACGCCCGCAGGAGAACGGCGCCCGCGCGGACGTCCGTTGGGCCGAGCTGCGGGCGGGCTTCACCGGCGAGGGGGTACGTGTCGTCGGCGAGCCCGCCTTCTGGTTCACGGCGCGCCGCTGGACCACCGAGCAGATCGACGCGGCCGCGCACCGCACGGATCTCACGCCCGGTGACACGGTGTGGGTCCATCTCGACCACGGGCAGCACGGCATCGGATCGCAGTCGTGCGGGCCCGGGGTTCTGCCGCGGTACGAACTCCACGCCGCCCCGGCCGAGTTCGCGTTCACCTTCTCGCGCCGGGAGGCCACACCCGAGGAGGAGCCGCCGCCGGTGGCACCTCCGCCGGGGCGAAGCTCGCTCTGACCGGGGTTTTCCGGTGACTCAGCACTAGACTGGAGGTCACCGTCGAACCACGTGCCGCCTTGGGGGGAGGGAGCACCCCTTGTCACAACCGCGGCTTGGCCGCCGTCCGTTGAGGCCACCGACCACCCCTCCTCCCCCGCCGGGCGACTCGCGCCCCGGGCGGTTCGTGGGCTGGCTCGGCGGCTTCGGCTGCGCCGCCGCGGGTTACGCGGTGTTCCAGTCCCTGGTGGGCGTGTTGCCGGACGCGATCTCCGGCGACACCGCCCGCTATGGAATCGCGGCGGTCAGCGGCATCGGCACGGGGGTCGCCGCCTGGCTTGCCGCCGCGCTGATCCGGGCCAGGGCCGACGCGGACGACACCACACGGCAGCCCGCCCCGAGGGCGCCGCAGGCCGTGCCCGCCCCCGGCCCGTTCCCCCGGCTCGCCGCGGCCGCGTATGCCACGCTCACCACGGAACTCGCCACCGTCGACGCCCCGGAGAGCGGCCGGCTCACCGGCTGGGCACACGCGCTGGACGAGCAGACGCTGCCGGTGCGGCCCACCCCGACCGGCACCGCGTACGGACTGCACATCGTGCTCGAACTCGGTGTGCCGGACGGCAGGTTGAGGGCTTCGGAGCTGGTCGAGACCCTGTGGCGGCTGCGCCTCGCGGACGGCGGCTGGGCCGCCCGCTCGCAGGGGGCGACGGCCCGCCCCGAGGTGACCGCCCTGGTGCTCGGTGCGCTCGCGCGTGCGGGCGCGGATCCGGGGCGGCTCGCGGAGGAGGCGGCGCGGTGCGCGGCGCGGTTCACCGAGGAGATCGAACCCTCCGGGCTCGGCAGGACCCATGTCGTGACCACCATGCTGCGCGGCCTGCTGCGCGCGGCGCCGGACTCCCCCGACCTGGCACGGCTGCGGGCCGAGCTGGTCGACCGGACGGTCACCGATCCCCTGCGTGAGCACCGGCGCTGCTGGGGCCCTGCGCTGCGCGCCCCGGTCACCCGGCCCTCCGCGGTGCACACCGCGCAGGCCGTGGTCGCCCTCGACCGCGCGGCCCGCGTGCTCGGCGAGGACAGCAACACCCGCGCCGCCCGCGAGGACGGCATCCGCTGGCTGCTCGCCTGCCCCGCGCCCGAGCACGGGGACTGCGCCGATCTGCGCAACACCCAGGAGGAGGTGCGCCGCCCGCATCCGGTGGACTCCTGGCGCCAAGAGGTGCTGTCCGTACGGCACTTCACGGCTGCGTGGATGATGCGGGCACTGCTCACGCCGAGCGCCTGGGAGATCGCTTCGGAGGAGGGCCACGAGGACGCGTGGCACGCGCTGGTCACCGGCGCGGTCGGCGCGGTGTGGCGCCAGCAGGACGACGGGATCTGGAACTGGGACGGGTACGATCTCGGCCGCCCGATGTGGATGACCTATCAAGGGCTTTCGGCGCTGCGGGCACATGCCGTATGGATGTATGAGCCGGGTGGGTGATCCCCGGCGGCGCGCTCGCGACCGAGGGGGAGAGTGACCGCATGGGTGGTCGGCACGTCCACAGGGCCCGGCGTCTCCTCGAAGGGGCCCTGGACGCGGCGCTTCCGGAGGAGCGGTTGGTGCGGGCGGCGCGCACGGCCGTCGCCGAACTCGGCTCCCCCGAACGGCTGTCCGACCTGGTGCGCGAACTGGCGACGGGGGTCGGCGCCCCCTCGGGCTGCGCGCGCCTCTCGTACCGCCATGTCCTCGGCTTCGACAAGCTGCTCCTGATCGACGGCGGCCCGCGGCACATGCTGCGCGCCCACGTCTGGCACCCCGGCACACGCTCGGCGGGGCGCGAGGACATCCACAACCACCGCTCGCCGCTCGCCTCCTACGTGGTGCGGGGCAAGCTCGGCATGGAGCTGTACGAGCCACTGCGCGGCCCCGCGGACCCGGGTGAGAGCGGCATCGCGACGTCCTGGTACCGGGAGTCCCTGTCGGACGTGGAGGGCCACTGGCTCCTGGAACCGGCGGGCCCGGCGCGGCTGCGGCTCACGCAGACCGCGGAGTACGGCACGGGCAGCGGCTATGGACTGCCGTCGTACGCCCTGCACCGCGCGTGGTGCGCTTCGGCGGGGACGGCGGTGACCCTGTTCCTGGAGACGGGGGCGGGCCGGCGGCGGTACACGGACGTGTTCGCGGGTTCAGCGGACTCAGCAAACGCAGACGCCGGTGACCGCGCGGAGGCGGTCGTCAAGCGGCCGATGGAGGTGGACGAGTATCTGGCGGAGCTGGAGTCACTGGCGAAACTGATCAGCCGGTGAACGCCTGCCGCACGATGTCCAGGTTGTAGTCGTCGATCTCGACCGTGCCGAGGTCGGCCGGGGCGAGCCACCGGTGGTCCTGGTCGGGATGGGGCAGCGACACCTCGAGACTCAGCGGCCGCACCAGGAAGTTGTCCTGCCAGTTCTTGACGTCGTGTCCGCGGTACCGGCTGACGAAGGATGACTCGCCGACCTTGCGGAGCACCTCGCCGAGCAGCCCGGTCTCCTCCTTCAGCTCCCGCAGCACGCCGTCAAGCGGACTCTCGCCCGGCTCCAGCTTTCCGCAGGGAACGCCCCACACCCGGGGCAGGAACCGCTCGGTCTCACTGCGCCGCACGAGCAGCACGCGCCCGCGGTGCGCCACGACGGCAGCCGCCAGTCGGTTGTCGCTCGGCAAGTCCATGGCATCCACCGTAGCGAGGTTTCGCGGCCCGGGACAGTCAGCCAAGGGGCTCTCGCTCCCCCTGGTCGAGCCGGTAGGGCGGGTAGACGTCCGTGAGCAGCAGGCCATAGGCCATGACACGCGCGACCCAGCGGTGCAGACCGATGTTGAGGTCGTACATGCCGCGGGGGTAGCGGCCCGTGAAGAGCAGGGTGACGCCCGCGTAGAGGGTGAGGAGCCCGGCGAGGCCGCCGTTGAAGCGGTATCCGCCCGTGAGGAGCGTGGCCACCAGGAGCTGCGGAAGGACCAGGAGCCAGCCCTTGACCAGGACGAGGCCCCTGGAGAGGTGCTCGGGGTAGGCGATGTCCAGGTGGGCGGGGTAGTCGGCGACGTCGCGCAGGGCGAACGGCGGATAGCGGTCGGTGCCGAGCGCCCCGTACGCGTAGTACTCGACGCGCCAACTCCAGCGCAACACACCGACGTTGTAGTCGAACAGGACCCGCGGATAGCGGCCGGTGATCAGGACGGCGAAGAAGGCGACCACCGTGACGAGGAGGAAGCCGATCCACAGGAAGGCGAGCACGATGTAGTGCGGGATCGCGAGCAGCCACTTCACCAGCCAGAGCCAGCGGGAGAGCGCGGTGTCGTACTCCGCCTCGAGGCGGACCGGGCCGACCGGGCTGACCGGCTGTTTGCCGAGCGCGGTCGCCGTGGGCATGGCGGACATGGCGGTCAACTCCCTACGCGGACACGAGACCTGCCCGCACTTGTCTCCCTGCACATGTACGACCGTGCGCGGGCGGCGGCAAGGAGTGGCACGGCGTCCGCTTGCGCGGCGTCCGTTTTCTTCAAGACGGGCGGGGCGGGGCTGCCTACGCTGCGAAGCATGAACACGAACATCACACCCCGCTTCGATCTGGTCGGCATCGTCGTCTCCGACATGGCCGCCACACTCGCCTTCTACCGCCGCCTCGGCCTGGAATTCCCCGAGGGTTCCGAGGACCAGCCGCATGTCGAGGCGGCGCTCCCGGGCGGTCTGCGCATCGCGTTCGACACGGAGGAGACGATCCGTTCCTTCGTCGAGAGCTGGGAGCCGCCGCGGGGCTCGGGCCGCATCGGGCTCGCGTTCCACTGCGAGACGCCCGCGGGCGTCGACGCCGCGTACGAGGAGCTGACCGGCGCCGGATACCACGGTGAGCTCAAGCCGTGGGACGCCTTCTGGGGCCAGCGGTACGCCGCCGTACAGGACCCGGACGGCAACGGCGTCGACCTGTTCGCGCCGCTGCCCGGCCCGACTGCCTAGTCCGGCTGTCCGGTCCGGCTTTCTCCGGCTGCCCAGTCCGTCCGCGGGCCGAGCAGCTCGCCCAGGGGCATCCCCGTCAACTCCTTGACGTCACGCGCCAGATGGGCCTGGTCGGCGAAGCCCGCGACGACGGCGGTCTCCCCGTACGCCAGGCCGCCTCTGGCCAGGGCGAGCGCGCGCTGCAGTCGCAGGACACGGGCCAGCGTCTTGGGTCCGTAGCCGAACGCGGTGAGTGAACGCCGGTGCAGGAGGCGGGCGTTGATACCCGCCTCCTCGGCCGTCGACGCGATGCTGCGCCCCGCGTCCAGGGCCTTGACGACGTGCGCGAGCAGCGGGTCGGGCGGCTCCGTCTCGCCCGCCCGCGCCAGGGCGACGGACTCCAGGACGGCCGCCGGATCCCGGGCCGCATCCATGCGCTCGGTCAGGCGGCGCGCATCGGCCGACGGCCACAGGTCGGCGAGGTCGACGCGCCGGTCGCGGAGTTCGTTCGCGGGCACGCCGAGGAAGGCGGGGGCGGTGCCGGGGTAGAAGCGGATGCCCACGTACCGGGCGGGGACGTTCGCTTCGGGGCGGTACGCGCGGGTGTCGGGGCCCGCGACCAGGAGTCTGCCGCCGGTCCAGAGGAGGTCCATGCAGCCGTCGGGAAGGACGGGGTACACGGGACCGCCGGCCGCACCGCCTCCGGCACGGGTCCACAGGACCGCGCCCGCGACCCGGGACGGCCGCTCCGCGTACTCGACGGTCTCGAACGACACGCCTTCAAGGCTACGCCGCTCAGGGGCTACGCGGCCCGTGAGCGGTGCTCCTGCGGGCTGACCCCGTACACCCGCTTGAAGGCGCTGGACAGCGCGAACGCGCTGCCGTACCCGACACGGCGGGCGATCGCGGCGATCGTCTGTTCGCCGTCCCGCAGCAGATCTGCGGCGAGCGCGAGCCGCCAGCCCGTCAGGTACGCCATCGGCGGCTCGCCCACGAGCTCGGTGAACCGCCGGGCGAGCGCGGCCCGCGAGACCCCCGCCTTCGCGGCGAGCGCGGCGATCGTCCAGGGGTGCGCGGGGTCGTCCTGGAGCAGCCTGATCGCCTGTCCGACGACCGGGTCCCCCATCGCCCGGTACCAGGCGGGGGCCTCGGCCTCCGGCCTGGAGAACCAGGCGCGCAGCGTGGCGATCATCAGCAGGTCGAGCAGCCGGTCGAGCACGACGTCCTGCCCCGGCTCGTCCTTGGCGATCTCGTCGGCGAGCAGCGGGGTGAGCGGGCAGTCCCACACCTCGGTGGGCAGGATCAGGAGCGGGGGCAGCGCGTCGAGGAGCCGCCCGGTGATCTCGCCGCGCGCCTGGTACGTCCCGATCAGCATCTCCGCGGCGCCGTCGAGCGATTGGCCCCAGGCGCGCAGGCCGAGGTCCTTGTACTGCCCGACCGGGGTGCCGCCGAGGGGCACGCAGCGTTCGCCGGGCTGGATCTCGGCGCGGGGCGGCGTCGCCCGGTCGTCGGCGACGGTGTAGTGGTCGGGGCCGCGCGCGACGGCGACGTCCCCGGGACGGATCAGCTGGGGTTCGCCGTGGTCGGGCACGATCCAGGCGGCGCCCCGCACCATGATCATGACCGAGAGCGGTGCCTCGTCCGCGATGCGGACGGACCAGGGCGGGTCGAAGCACGCGCGGATCATGAAGGCGCCGCGTGCGCGCGGGCCCTCCAGCAAGCCTGCGAGTACGTCCATGCCGGAAGCGTAGACGCACGCGTATGGGGGTGAGGCCCTGACGGATGGCTCCTTGTGGCGCGGGCCAGTTCACTGAAGCCATGACAGAGAACGCGTTGAACACGCAGAGCACACAGAACATGACGGTGTTGGTCACGGGCGCTTCCGGCAAGACCGGGCGCCGCGTCGCGGAGGCCGCGGAGGCGGCGGGGTTCACGGTGCGGGCGGCTTCGCGCTCGGGCGCGGTGCGGTTCGACTGGTACGACCCCTCGACGTGGGAGGACGCGCTGCGGGGCGCCGACGCCGCGTACCTCGCCTATATGCCGGATGTCGGCGCACCGGGCGCGGGCGAGGCAGTGGGCGCGCTGGCCCGGCAGGCGGTGGCGCTCGGCGTGCGGCGGATCGTGCTGCTGTCCGCACGGGGCGAGGACCAGGCGGAGCCCGCCGAGCGGGCGGTGCGGGAGTCGGGGGCGGAGTGGACCGTCGTACGGGCGAGTTGGTTCGCCCAGAACCTCAGCGAGGGTCATCTCCTCGACGGCATGCGGGAGGGGGAACTGGTGTTCCCCGGCGGGGAGGTGCTCGAACCGTTCATCGACACGCGGGACATCGCGGACGTGGTGGTGGCGGTGCTGCGCCCCGACTCGGGTTATGCGGGACGGGTGGTGGAGGTGTCGGGGCCGCGCCTGCTGTCGTTCCGCGACGCGGTGGCCGAGATCGCGGCGGCTGCGGGGCGGGAGATCCGGTACGTTCCCGTCTCGGCGAGGGAGTACGGGGGTGCGCTCGCCGAGTTCGGGGTTCCGGAGGAGGAGACGGAGTTCCTGATCGAGCTGTTCGAGACGAACCTGGATGGGCGCAATGCGCGTCTCTCCGAGGGGGTTCGGGAGGTTCTGGGGCGGGCGCCGCGTGACTTCGGCGATTTTGCCCGGGAGCATGCGGCCGTCTGGAAAGCGTAATTATCCCCAACCCCGCCCCTTCCCGAAAACCCGCTCGGCGCGGGGGCCTTGCGTACCGTCATCACCGGCTTCGCCGAGTTCGTCCTCAAACGCCGGACGGGCTGGAAGATTCCGGCCGGGCTGGACATATCCAGCCCGGCCGGCGATTGAGGCCATCTTGTCGGGGGTCCAGGGGGCGGAGCCCCATGGTTTCGGGAAGGGGCGGGATTGGGGAAAGCCCCGCAGGGACCGCCCCTACTCCGGCGGCGTTTCCCCGTTCCCGCCATGCTTCTTCACATGCGTCCGCAGGCGCGAGGAGACATCGTCCGGGGGCAAGAAGCGTGACCACCGTTCGGGGAACTCGGACGGCATGTCCGGGTCGTCCGGGTCGTCGGGGTCCGCGGAAGCCTCCCGCGCAGCGGCCGCGCGGGCCACCACCTCCACCGCCCGCGCCTCCCTTATCCGGTCATTGGCCGCACGCGCGGCCGCCGTGGCGACGGAGGGCCACACCCGGTCGATCGCGGCGTTCACCGCAGCCCCCACAAGGACCGCGAACGCCGATACACCGATCCACAGCAGCACGGCCACCGGCGCCGCCAACGAACCGTAGATCGTGGGCCCTTCGACCGTGCTCGTCAGGTAGATCCGGAGCAGGAAGCTTCCCAGGACCCACATCCCGAGGGCGATCAGCGCGCCCGGCATGTCCTCCACCCAGGGCGACCGGACCGGCACCGACACGTGGTAGAGCGTCGTCAGGAACACCACTGACAGGAGCGTCACCACCGGCCAGTACAGGACCTGCACCACCGTCGTGGAGCCGGGCACCAGCTTCACCACCGCGTCGGGCCCCGCCACCATCAGCGGCAGCGCCACCGATCCGATCAGCAGCGCCACGATGAACAGGCCGAACGCGAGCAGCCGGGTCTTGACGATGCCGCGTGCGCCGTCCAGGCCGTACATGACCGTGATCGTGTCGATGAAGACGTTCACGGCGCGCGAGCCCGACCACAGGGCGAACAGGAAACCGATCGAGATGACGTCGGGCCTGCCGACCCGCATGACGTCCTCCAGTATCGGCTGCGCGATCTGGCTGACCCCCTTGTCGGAGAGGACCGTGCGGGACGCCTCGATGATATTGCTCTCGACGCTGGCGATGGTGTTCGCGCCGGTCCACCGGTCCACGTACGCGAGCAGTCCGATCAGGCTCAGGAGCAGCGGCGGCACGGAAAGGAGCGAGAAGAACGCCGCTTCGGCCGCAAGACCCAGGATCCGGTATTCCACGCAAGAGTTGACCGTGTCTTTGATCAGCAGCCAGGCAGTCCTGCGCTTGGAGACGTTGCTGTAGAGAGCGCGGGCCCGGTTCCAGCGGCCCGACGGCCTCCCGGGTGTTTCATTTGCCTGGTGCACCTCCTTACCGTAGCGGCATGGCAGCCACCACCCACACAGTGACCAACCAGGCTCCGCCCCTGGTGGGATATGACGTCTTTACGTCCGACCGCGCTCTCACCGAGGGAGTCGAACGGCATCTCGATCCCGCCCTTCTCGGTACCGCTCGCGAGCAACTCTCCGAACTCGGGCGCACCGCGGGCTCGGCCCAGGCGCAGGAATGGGGGTTCCTCGCCAATGAGAATCCGCCCGTTCTGCACACCCATGACCGCTATGGGAATCGCATCGACGAAGTCGCCTTCCATCCCTCGTGGCACCGGCTGCTCGGCAAGGCCGTGTCACATGGCCTGACGACCGCCTGGTCGCGGCCGGGCGGTCATCTGCGGCGCGCGGCCGGGTTCCTGGTGTGGACGCAGGTCGAGGCGGGGCACGGCTGTCCGGTGTCGATGACGCACGCGGCGGTGCCCGCGCTGCGGAACGACCCCGCGCTCGCCGCCGAGTGGGAGCCCCGGCTCACTTCTCTTGTCTACGACGAAGGCCTTCGGCCCGCGTCCCAGAAGGCCGGAGCGCTCTTCGGGATGGGCATGACGGAGAAACAGGGCGGCAGCGATGTGCGCGCGAATACGACACGCGCGCGTGCCCTCTCGGAAGACGGGACCTATGAACTCACGGGGCACAAGTGGTTCTGTTCCGCACCCATGTCCGACGGCTTTCTCGTGCTCGGGCAGACCGATGCGGGGCTTACGTGCTTCCTCGTACCGCGCGTGCTCGAGGACGGAACACGGAACGCCTTCGCCATTCAGCGCCTGAAGGACAAACTGGGCAATAAGTCGAACGCTTCCAGCGAGGTCGAGTTCGACGGGACGTGGGCGCGCCGGGTCGGCGACGAGGGGCGCGGGGTGCGCACCATCATCGAGATGGTGGCGGCCACGCGGCTCGACTGCGTCGTGGGGTCGGCGGCGATCATGCGGCAGGCCGTCGCGCAGGCCGTGCACCACGCCACGTACCGCGAGGCGTTCGGCGGCAAGCTCATCGACAAGCCGCTCATGCGCAACGTACTTGCGGACCTGGCCTTGGAGTCGGAGGCTGCCACGACGCTCGCGCTGCGGCTCGCGGCCGCGTACGACGACGGGAGCGAGCAGGAGCGGGCGTTCCTGCGCATCGCGGTGCCGGCCGCGAAGTACTGGGTGACCAAGCGCTGCACGCCGCTCGTGGTGGAGGCCCTTGAGGTGCTCGGCGGCAACGGATACGTCGAGGAGTCGGGCATGCCGCGGCTGCTCCGCGAGTCGCCGCTCAACTCGATCTGGGAGGGCTCGGGGAACGTACAGGCACTGGATGTGCTGCGCGCGCTGCAGCGGGAGCCGCAGGCGCTGAACGCGTTCCTCCAGGAGGTCGGTACCGCGCGCGGCGCCGATCACCGCCTGGACGGTGCGATCAAGGGGCTGCTCACCGAACTGGCCGATCTGGACGGCATCGAGGCGCGGGCCCGCCGGCTCGTGGAGCGGATGGCGCTGGTGCTCCAGGGATCGCTGCTCGTGCGGTACGCGCCCCCGGAGGTGGCCGACGCCTTCTGTGCCTCGCGGCTCGGCGGGGACTGGGGCTCCGCGTTCGGGACGCTGCCGCACAGTCTCGATCTCGCCGCCGTGGTGGAGCGGGCCGCTCCTCGCGGCGACTAGCGGGAGTCGCGGGGGTGGTGCTGCGCCGACACGGCACCACCCCCGCTCCCAAGCCCCGTTGAGGAGCGTCGACGCCGCGTGAACGGCGTTGGAATCAGCTTCGATCGCCGCACGGCTGTTCGCGAGAGTTGCAGACCGTTGCAAGTCATCTGTTCATCACTGAACCAATACCCTTGCGGGCGCCGAAGGGGCACGATGAGTGCATGCTCCCCACGCACTGGCTCTGCTCGGGAAGGACCCAGTGATGAACGCGACTTCGACGATCAACCTCGCGAGGATCTCCGCCATGGACTGCACGCAGGCCGCGCGACTGCTCGCGGGCGTCCGCCACGCGGCACTCTCCGGGGAGCAGCCACGTGTGCTGCCGCGACCGGTGATCGAGGAGTCCTGGGGGCGCATGCTGCTCGACGGGGTCGATCCGGACCACGACTTCCGCTCCCGGCTGCTCGGCATCGAGGAACTGGAGGAGCGCCGCCGCGCGTCGCCGCTGACGGAGATCATGCCGGTGCTGCGGGACGCGCTCGTCTCGGTGGCGGACGCCGCGCACCACATCATGGTCGTCTGTGACCCGGAGGGCCGGGTCCTGTGGCGCGAGGGCAACTCCGCGGTGCTGCGCAAGGCGGACTCGCTCGGCTTCGAACTGGGCGCGGACTGGGCCGAGAACACCGTCGGCACGAACGGCATAGGGACGCCGCTCGTCGTGCGCCGTGCCGTGCAGGTGTTCTCCGCCGAGCACTTCGTGGAGACGCATCACGCGTGGACGTGCACGGGCGCCCCCATCACCGATCCCCGTGACGGCCGGCTGCTCGGCGTGGTCGACATCAGCGGTCCGCTGAACACGATGCATCCGGCGACGCTCGCCCTGGTCGACTCGGTGGCGAAGCTCGCCGAGGCCCGGCTGCGGGAGACCCACGTGACCGCCCTCGACCGGCTGCGCTCGGTGGCGGCGCCGGTCCTGGCCCGCTTGGCGGGGCGCGCCGTCGCGGTGGACGCCCACGGCTGGACGGCGGCGGTCACGGGAATGCCGCCGACGGACCGGCTCTCCCTGCCCAAGTCCCTTTCCGCAGGACACGCGTGGCTGCCCTCGCTCGGCACCTGCGCGGTGGAGCAGCTGCCCGGCGGCTGGCTGCTGCGCGTCGAGGAGGACCCGCAGCCGCTGGCCGCGACCCGCGTCATCCTGGACGTGAGCGGGCCGCGCCGCTGGTCGGTCACCGTCGAGGGCGGCGGCGCGGGCGGCTGGACGCACGAACTGAGCCCGCGCCATGCCGAGTTGCTCTATCTCCTCAGCACCCACCCCAAGGGCCGCACCGCTTCGGGCCTTGCCGATGACATGTTCGGCGACCCGGCGCGCACGGTGACGGTGCGTGCCGAACTCTCCCGGGTGCGGCGCTACTTGGGCGGGCTCCTGGCCCATCGCCCGTACCGCTTCCCCGAGGACGTGGACGTCGAGGTGATCCTGCCCGAGCACCCGGCGAACCTGCTGCCGCATTCGACGGCGCCCGCGGTGCGCGAGGCTCGGAGGGTGCCGGAGCCTTGAGCGCGGCTCTTGGGTGCGGCTCTTGAGTGTCACGTCACCCCTGGCCGCTGCCCCGGCCGCCGGGCGGCCTGGTGACCACCCGGCGGCGGGACGCGCCGGTCATCCTCAGACGCCGGGTATCTCCCGCGCCTGGAACGCCTTGCGCACCGCGTCCGCCGCGCTCTTGCCGTACATCTTCTGGGCGGTGGCGATCGTCGTCAGAGCCGCGTCCTTGAAGCTGGTGTCGGGCGCGAAGCCGAACTGGGCGTTGACGATGATCCGGTCGGCGGTACGGGCACCGAGCGAGCCACGGATGTCGAAGAGCGCGCGGGACCAGATCTCGCCGTCCGCGTGCACCTCCCCCACCTTGTCGGCGTACGTCTTGTCGCTGTCGACCCGGCGCAGACAGTGCGGGGCGTCCGAGTACGAGACGGCGTCCCAGTCGGCGACGCAGGCGATGTCGGCCTTGGCGGGCCAGCCGTACTTGGCGTCCGCGTGCGCGCCGACCGACACCGCCAGGTAGTCACCCCAGGCCTCACCGATCGAGCCCGCCTCCAGCGAAGTGCCGAAGCCGGGCACCTGGGCGTGGTGCACGGCGTGCCCGTACTCGTGGACGACGACCTCGGCGTCCTCGGCGTCGTCGACGCCACCCTTGCCGAACCGGATCTCGGCCTTCTTGTCGGTGAAGAACGAGTTGTCCGCGCCCCACTGATTGATGCGGACGGGCTGGGCCCGGTCGTTGGCACCCGGCAGCTCGGTCCCGAAGCCGAGGCTCTGCAGATACTCCTGCGCCTCATTGACCCAGAAGTACGCCATGACCTGCTCGAACTGGTCGTCGTCGCGGGCATAACCGCCCGCGTCCGCGACTTTGGCGGAGGCGCCGGTGTCGGATCTGATGTACGCCCACTTGCCGGAGAGTCCACCGCTGGAGTCGAGATTGCGCAGGGTTGCGGTGGCATAGGCGCCGGCGGGAACGGACGTCGCGGAGTCCTTCGCGTCGACGAGGGTCTGGTCCCCCGACGACTGGACGGGGTTGACCATGAAGACGCGGGCCTGCGGGTCCGCGGAGGCCGAAGCGGGTGCGGCAAGCGTCGCGAGGGCCACGGTGACGGTGGCCGCGGCGAGCAGGCCGCGGGGTGTGCGGCGGGCCATGGAACATCCTCCAGCTCGAAGAATGCGGGGGGTGGCAGGCGCTGCGGGATCTTCCCGCATCCTGGGCACCTTTGGCCAGGGTGCGTGGCACATGATTCGCTGACCCGCATGAGCCTCACTGTCACCACTTGGTCCCTGGAGCAGACCGCTCCCACCGATCTGCTTCCTGCCGCCGCCCCTGAGGGCGACGACGTGCGGATCATCCGGGCCGAGGTCCCCTCCCCCGAGTTCAGCCGCTTCCTCTACGCCTCCGTGGGCGGCGACATCCACTGGACGGACCGGCTTTCCCTCTCTTACGCCCAGTGGCAGGAGGAGCTGGCGAAGCCGGGCGTCGAGACCTGGGTCGCGTACGACAAGGGGACTCCCGCCGGGTATGTGGAGCTGGCGGCTCAGGAGGGCGGTGTCGTCGAGATCGTGTACTTCGGGCTCATCCCCGCTTTCCGGGGGCGGCGGATCGGCGGGCATCTGCTCTCGTACGGGGTGCGGCGTGCCTGGGACCTCGCCGAGCGGTGGCCCGAGCTGACCCCGACCAAGCGGGTCTGGCTGCACACCTGCTCCAAGGACGGTGAGCACGCCATGGACAATTACCTGCGACGCGGCTTCAAGCTCTTCGACACGAAGATCGAGCAGGAGCCGGACGTTCCGACGCCGGGGCCCTGGCAAGGGGCGTAGCGCTCCGCGCGGGCGCCACCGCGGTGGGCGGCAGCAAGTGACCGACACCACACCGTCTCGCAATGCGAGACCCTCACGTCCACATTCTGGATAATGGTGGACTGGGCCGAAAGTCCCATGACACGCTTCCGTCATGGATCGCACTGGAATTGCCTTGGTGAGTCGGCGTCACGTCGATCTCTGCCGCATGTCCAGCGCCATGTGTCCGGCGAGCTGACAGCACCAGCGCCGACGACTCCCCCTGCTTGACCATCCTCTTGCGCACCGCCGCGCCCCTAGCGCGAAGTGTGCAGGTCAGAGCCGCCCTCAGCCCGCCTTGAAGGACGTATAGCCATGGCTGCCACCCCTGAAAAACCCACGACTGCCGCGCCCCGGCGCAAGGCGAGCCGTCACCGTGGTGAGGGCCAGTGGGCCGTAGGCCACTTCACGCCGCTCAACGGGAACGAACAGTTCAAGAAGGACGACGACGGTCTCAATGTGCGGACACGCATTGAGACGATCTACTCCAAGCGTGGGTTCGACTCCATCGACCCGAACGATCTTCGTGGGCGTATGCGCTGGTGGGGGCTCTACACCCAGCGTCGGCAGGGCATCGACGGCGGCAAGACCGCGATCCTGGAGCCGGAGGAGCTGGACGACGAGTACTTCATGCTGCGGGTGCGGATCGACGGCGGACGCCTCACCACCGAGCAGCTGCGCGTCATCGGCGAGGTCTCGCAGGAGTTCGCGCGCGGGACCGCCGACCTCACCGACCGGCAGAACGTCCAGTACCACTGGATCCGCATCGAGGACGTCCCCGCGATCTGGGAGCGGCTCGAGGCCGTGGGGCTCTCCACGACCGAGGCCTGCGGTGACACGCCCCGCGTCATCCTCGGTTCGCCCGTCGCCGGTGTCGCCGAGAACGAGATCATCGACGGCTCCCCCGCCATCGACGAGATCCAGCGCCGCTTCATCGGCAACCCGGAGTTCTCGAACCTGCCGCGCAAGTTCAAGACCGCGATCTCCGGATCGCCCCAGCTCGACGTCGCGCACGAGATCAATGACGTCGCCTTCGTGGGTGTGAACCACCCCGAGCACGGCCCCGGCTTCGACCTCTGGGTCGGCGGCGGGCTCTCCACCAACCCCAAGCTGGGCGTGCGGCTCGGCGCCTGGGTGCCGCTCGACGAGGTGCCGGAGGTGTGGACCGGTGTCATCGGCATCTTCCGTGACTACGGCTACCGGCGCCTTCGCACCCGCGCCCGCTTGAAGTTCCTCGTCGCCGACTGGGGCCCGGAGAAGTTCCGGCAGATCCTCCAGGACGAGTACCTGAAGCGAGAGCTCGTCGACGGGCCCGCGCCCGAGCAGCCGGCCGGCACCTGGCGCGACCACCTCGGCGTGCACAAGCAGAAGGACGGCCGCTTCTACGTCGGCTTCGCACCCCGCGTCGGCCGCGTGGACGGCACGACGCTCACGAAGATCGCCGATGTCGCCGCCGCCCACGGCTCGGGACGCCTGCGCACCACCGCCGAGCAGAAGATGATCGTGCTCGATGTGGAGGAGGCTCAGGTCGAGTCCCTCGTCGCCGGGCTCGAAGCGCTTGATCTGCGGGTCAACGCCTCCCCCTTCCGGCGCGGCACCATGGCCTGCACCGGCATCGAGTTCTGCAAGCTGGCGATCGTCGAGACCAAGGCGCGCGGCGCCTCGCTCATCGACGAACTGGAGCGCCGCATCCCGGAGTTCGACCAGCCGATCACCATCAACATCAACGGCTGCCCGAACGCCTGCGCCCGCATCCAGGTCGCCGACATCGGCCTCAAGGGCCAGCTCGTCCTGGACGGCGAAGGCAACCAGGTCGAGGGCTTCCAGGTGCACCTGGGCGGCGCGCTCGGCCTTGAGGCCGGATTCGGCCGCAAGGTCCGTGGCCTGAAGGTCACTTCGGCCGAGCTGCCCGACTACGTCGAGCGGGTCCTCAAGCGCTTCGAGGAGGAGCGCGCGGACGACGAGCGCTTCGCCACCTGGGTGGCCCGCGCCAGCGAGGAGGCACTGAAGTGAGCGAGCGTGCCGCGCCCTTCCACTGCCCCTACTGCGGTGACGAGGACCTGCGCCCCAACGAGACCGGTCACGGCGCATGGGAATGCGCCGCCTGCAATCGAGCCTTCCAGTTGAAGTTCCTCGGGCTTCTTGCCCAGGGAGTTCAGCGCAACAGCGGTGGAGGGGAAGAGATATGACGACCGTTCAGGCCAAAGAACAGCGTACGAACGACGAGTTGAAGGCTCTCGCCGAGCAGGCCGGGCGTGACCTTGAGGACGCGTCCGCGCTCGAAATCCTCCAGTGGGCCGTAGACACCTTCGGCGAGCGCTTCTGCGTGACGTCCTCCATGGAGGACGCCGTCGTCGCCCACCTCGCCTCGCGGGCCCGCCCCGGCGTGGACGTCGTGTTCCTCGACACCGGCTACCACTTCCCCGAGACCATCGGCACCCGTGACGCCGTCGCCGCCGTGATGGACGTCAATGTCATCACGCTCACGCCGAAGCAGACGGTCGCCGAGCAGGACGCCGAGTTCGGCGCGAAGCTGCACGACCGGAACCCCGACCTGTGCTGCGCCATGCGGAAGGTCAAGCCCCTTGAGGAGGGCCTGACTTCGTACGCCGCGTGGGCGACGGGCCTGCGCCGCGACGAGTCCCCGACCCGGGCGAACACTCCGGTCGTCGGCTGGGACGAGAAGCGCCAGAAGGTCAAGGTCTCGCCGATCGCCCGCTGGACGCAGGACGACGTGGACGCCTACGTCGCCGAAAATGGCGTCCTCACCAACCCCCTCCTCATGGACGGCTACGGCTCCGTGGGCTGCGCGCCCTGCACCCGCCGCCTTCTGGAGGGCGAGGACGCGCGCGCCGGGCGCTGGTCGGGCAACGCCAAGACCGAGTGCGGGATCCATTGATGCCAGAGCTGACAGAGCTGACAGAGCCTCAGACAGCGACCGAGTCCCGACACGTATCGGAGAAGCACGTGACCACCGGAGCCACCATCTGGCTCACGGGTCTGCCCAGCGCGGGCAAGACCACCATCGCCTACGAACTCGCCGGGAAACTGGGCGAGGACGGCCACCAGGTCGAGGTGCTCGACGGCGACGAGATCCGCGAGTTCCTCTCGGCGGGCCTCGGCTTCAGCCGCGAGGACCGGCACACCAATGTGCAGCGCATCGGCTTCGTCGCCGAACTGCTCGCGCGCAACGGCGTGAAGGTCCTGGTGCCGGTGATCGCGCCGTTCGCCGACAGCCGTGAGGCGGTGCGCAAGCGCCACCAGACGGGCGGCACGCCCTACCTGGAGGTCCATGTGGCCACGCCGGTGGAGGTCTGCTCCGTACGCGACGTGAAGGGTCTCTACGCCAAGCAGGCGGCCGGCGAGATCTCCGGGCTCACGGGGGTCGACGACCCCTACGAGGCACCCGAGTCACCCGATCTGCGCATCGAGTCCCAGGACCAGACCGTGCAGGAGTCCGCGGCGGCCTTGCGCGCGCTGCTCATCGAAAGGGGTCTCCTGTGAGCGACGCATGCGCGGCCGCCCAGCCGCAGACGACCGTGAATCCCGCACCTCTGCGCCGCGCAGGCGGAGAAGCGAACGAAAGGGGTGCAGCATGACGACCACCGTGGCCACCGTGACCGAGGGGACGGACAGCCCGTACGCGCTGTCCCACCTGGACGCCCTTGAGTCCGAGGCGGTGCACATCTTCCGCGAGGTGGCGGGCGAGTTCGAGCGGCCGGTGATTCTCTTCTCCGGCGGCAAGGACTCGATCCTCATGCTGCACCTGGCGCTGAAGGCGTTCGCCCCCGCGGCAATTCCCTTCTCGCTCCTGCATGTCGACACCGGGCACAACTTCCCCGAGGTCCTCGAATACCGCGACCGCGTCGTCGCCGAGCACGGCCTTCGCCTGCACGTCGCGTCCGTGCAGGAGTACATCGACGCGGGCAAGCTGCGCGAACGCCCCGACGGCACCCGCAACCCGCTCCAGACCGTCCCGCTCACCGAGAAGATCCAGAGCGAGAAGTTCGACGCGGTCTTCGGCGGCGGACGCCGCGACGAGGAGAAGGCGCGCGCGAAGGAGCGGGTGTTCTCGCTGCGGGACGAGTTCTCGCAGTGGGACCCGCGCCGCCAGCGCCCCGAGCTGTGGCAGCTCTACAACGGCCGCCACGCGCCGGGCGAGCACGTCCGCGTGTTCCCGCTCTCCAACTGGACCGAGCTGGACGTCTGGCAGTACATCGCCCGCGAGGGCATCGAACTCCCCCAGATCTACTTCGCGCACGAGCGGGACGTGTTCGCACGCTCCGGCATGTGGCTGACCGCCGGTGAGTGGGGCGGTCCCAAGGACGAGGAGACGGTCGAGAAGCGGCTCGTCCGCTACCGCACGGTGGGCGACATGTCCTGCACCGGCGCCGTCGACTCCGACGCCACCACGCTGGACGCCGTCATCGCCGAGATCGCCGCTTCGCGGCTGACCGAGCGCGGCGCGACGAGGGCCGACGACAAGCTCTCCGAGGCCGCCATGGAAGACCGCAAGCGCGAGGGGTACTTCTAAACATGACCAGCACCACCGAACCCGACAAGGCGCAGCCGCTCTCCACCGAGCAGCTGTCGGCCACCACCCTGCTGCGGTTCGCCACGGCCGGGTCCGTCGACGACGGCAAGTCCACCCTGGTGGGGCGGCTGTTGCACGACTCCAAGTCGGTCCTCACCGACCAGCTGGAGGCCGTGGAGCGCGTCTCGCTCGGCCGTGGCCAGGAAGCGCCCGACCTGGCGCTGCTCACCGACGGTCTGCGGGCCGAGCGCGAGCAGGGCATCACCATCGACGTGGCCTACCGCTACTTCGCGACGCCGCAGCGCCGGTTCATCCTCGCCGACACCCCGGGCCATGTGCAGTACACCCGGAACATGGTCACCGGCGCCTCGACGGCCGACCTCGCCGTGGTCCTCGTGGACGCCCGCAACGGCGTCATCGAGCAGACCCGCAGGCACGCCGCCGTGGCCGCGCTCCTGCGCGTGCCGCACGTGGTGCTCGCCGTGAACAAGATGGACCTCGTGGCGTACGAGGAGACCGTCTTCGCGAAGATCGCCGAGGAATTCACCGCGTACGCAAGCGAGCTGGGCGTCCCGGAGATCACCGCCATCCCGATCTCGGCGCTCGCCGGTGACAACGTGGTGGAGCCGTCCTCCAACATGGACTGGTACGGCGGCCCCACGGTCCTTGAGCACCTGGAGACGGTCCCGGTCAGCCACGACCTGACCTCCTGCCACGCGCGCCTGCCCGTCCAGTACGTGATCCGCCCGCAGACCGCCGAGCACCCCGACTACCGGGGCTACGCGGGACAGATCGCGGCGGGCACCTTCCGGGTCGGCGAGTCCGTGACCGTGCTTCCCTCGGGCAAGACGTCGAAGATCGCGGGCATCGACCTCCTCGGCGAGCCGGTGGACGTGGCCTGGACGCCGCAGTCCGTGACGCTGCTCCTGGAGAGCGACATCGACATCGCGCGCGGCGACCTGATCGTGCCGAGCGGCGACCAGCCGCCGACCACGCAGGACATCACGGCGACGGTCTGCCATGTCGCGGACACCGCTCTGGCCGTCGGCCAGCGGGTGCTGCTCAAGCACACCACCCGCACGGTCAAGGCGATCGTCAAGGAGATCCCCTCGCGGCTCACCCTGGACGACCTCTCCCAGCACCCGGACCCGGGGCAGCTTGTCGCCAACGACATCGGCCGCGTCGTGGTCCGCACCGCCGAGCCGATCGCGGTCGACTCGTACGCCGCGTCGCGCCGCACCGGATCGTTCCTCCTGATCGACCCGGCGGACGGCACGACGCTCGCGGCGGGCATGGCGGGCGACGCGTTCGCCGCCCACGCCGAGACGGCCGAAGAGGCCGAGCCGGTCGCGGACGACGACGGTTGGGACTTCTGACCATGATCCCGATCGACTATTTCTCGACCTTCGCGAAGGAGGGCGGCCGCGTCGGCAGCGGCGCCCTCGGCGCGGGGCAGGGCGGAGTCGGGCGATGTGCGTAATGACGTACGCGCACCGCTTGCGCGCCCACACCCCCCGCGAGCTCGACCTGCGAAGACGAAAACCTGCCGATCTCCCGGCCGCGCCCTGAGGGCGTGAGAGCCGGGCCCAACGAGAGGACCCCCTCCCGTGCCTGCCAGCTTCCGCACTCCACGCACCACCGGTGGCCGCCGTGCCCTGGCCGCCGTCGCCGCCCTGCCGCTGCTCGCCGTAGTGCTCACCTCCTGCGGCTACGGATCCGCCGCGGACGACAAAGACGACAAGGCCAAGGTGGCCGCGGGTGCGAAGAAGATCGAGGGCCTGGACGAGGTGAAGATCGGGTACTTCCCGAACCTCACGCACGCCACCGCCCTGGTCGGCGACCAGGAGGGCCTGTTCCAGAAGGAACTGGGCGCGACGAAGGCGAAGTACACGCAGTTCAACGCGGGCCCCTCGGAGATCGAGGCGCTGAACTCGAAGTCGATCGACATCGGCTGGATCGGCCCGTCGCCCGCGATCAACGGCTACACCAAGTCCCAGGGCAAGAACCTGCGCATCATCGGCGGCTCGGCTTCCGGCGGCGTGAAGCTGGTGGTCAACCCGGACAAGATCAAGTCCCTGGACGACGTCAAGGGCAAGAAGATCGCGACGCCTCAGCTCGGCAACACCCAGGACGTGGCCTTCCTCAACTGGATCAAGGAAAAGGGCTGGAAGGTCGACGCGGAGAGCGGCAAGGGCGACGTCTCGGTGGTCCGCACCGACAACAAGATCACCCCGGACGCCTACCGGTCCGGCTCGATCGACGGCGCCTGGGTGCCGGAGCCGACCGCGTCGAAGCTGGTCGCCGAGGGCGGCAAGGCGATCCTCGACGAGGCCGACCTGTGGCCGGACAAGAAGTTCGTGATCACGAACATCATCGTGTCGCAGGACTTCCTCAAGGAGCACCCGAAGGTCGTCGAGGCCGTCCTGCGCGGTTCGGTGAAGACCAACCAGTGGATCAAGGACAACCCGGAGAAGGCGAAGGCCTCCGCCAACGCCGCCCTCAAGGAGGCGTCCGGCAAGGCGCTGCCCGCCGAGGTCATCGACCCGGCGTGGAAGTCCATCCAGACCACGGACGACCCACTGGCCGCCACCCTCGACTCCGAGGCCAGGCACGCGGTCAAGGCGGGCCTCCTGGACAAGCCGAACCTCAAGGGCATCTACGACCTGAAGCCGCTGAACAAGGTCCTCAAGGCCGAGGGCAGGCCCGCTGTCGACGACGCCGGTCTCGGCGTCAAGTAACCCCGGAAACCGGATCAGTTCCCAGGAGGTGACGACCATGGCTACGACCACGACCCTCGCCAAGGCGGCGGAAGACATCACGGCCGCCCCGCACGCAGCCCGGATCGAGCATGTCTCGAAGTCCTTCGCCACGCCCGCCGGGCAGCAGCTCGTCCTGGACGACATCACGCTCGATGTCGCTCCGGGCGAGTTCGTCACCCTCCTGGGAGCCTCGGGCTGCGGCAAGTCGACGCTGCTCAACCTGGTGGCCGGGCTCGACAAGCCGTCGGCGGGCGACATCGCGACCGACGGCCGCCCGGCCCTGATGTTCCAGGAGCACGCGCTCTTCCCGTGGCTGACCGCGGGCAAGAACATCGAGCTCGCCCTGAAGCTGCGCGGCATCCCGAAGGCCGAGCGACGCGAGCGGGCCGAGGAGCTGCTCGGCCTCGTACGGCTCCAAGGTGCGTACGGCAAGCGGGTGCACGAGCTGTCCGGCGGCATGCGCCAGCGGGTGGCGCTTGCCCGCGCCCTCGCGCAGGACAGCAAGATCCTGCTGATGGACGAGCCGTTCGCCGCGCTCGACGCGATCACGCGTGACGTCCTGCACGACGAGCTGACCCGCATCTGGCGCGAGACCCACGTCTCCGTCCTCTTCGTCACGCACAACGTGCGCGAGGCCGTCCGCCTCGCCGAGCGCGTCGTGCTCCTCTCGTCGCGTCCTGGCCGGGTGGCGCACGAGTGGCGCGTCGACATCCCCCACCCGCGCCGCATCGAGGACTCCGCCGTGGCGGAACTGTCCGTCGAGATCACCGAACAACTGCGTGGGGAGATCCGCCGACATGGCCAGCACTGACACTCCGGTCGACAAGGCCGAGAGGGACAGCAGCCAGGACCTGGCCGGTCTTGAGGCAGGCCTGGACGCCCTGGACGCCGTCCAGACCCGGCGTACGCCCTTCCGTCAGACCTTCGTCCAAAAGGTCCTGCCGCCGGTGACCGCCGTCCTCCTTGTCCTGGTGGTGTGGCAGGTCCTGGTGTGGACGAACGTCACCGACACCTACGTACTGCCGCCGCCCGGCGACGTCTGGCACGAGGTGCAGGACGCCTGGCTGCAGGGCACGCTCCTGGAGTACATCTGGACGTCCGTGTCGCGCGGTCTGCTCGGCTTCCTGATGGCGCTCGCGATCGGTACGCCGCTCGGTCTGATCGTGGCCCGGGTGCGGTTCATCAGGGCCGCGATCGGCCCCATCCTCTCGGGCCTGCAGTCGCTGCCGTCGGTGGCGTGGGTGCCGCCGGCCGTGATCTGGCTGGGTCTCAACGACCAGATGATGTTCGCGGTGATCCTGCTCGGCGCGGTTCCGTCCATCGCCAACGGCCTGGTGGCGGGCGTCGATCAGGTGCCGCCGCTGTTCCTGCGGGCGGGCCGCACCCTGGGCGCGACGGGCCTGCGCCACACCTGGCACATCGTCATGCCGGCGGCGCTGCCCGGCTACCTGGCGGGTCTGAAGCAGGGCTGGGCGTTCTCGTGGCGCTCGCTCATGGCCGCGGAGATCATCGCGCAGTCGCCCGACCTGGGCATGGGGCTCGGCCAGCTCCTGGAGGCGGGCCGCACGAACAGCAGCATGGCGCAGGTGTTCTTCGCGATCCTCCTCATCCTCATCGTCGGCATCGCCATCGACCTGCTGATATTCAGCCCGCTCGAGCGGCGCGTACTGCGCAGCCGCGGACTCCTCGTGAGGAGCTGACCCACCATGTACGGCCGTCCCGTCCTGTTCGTCATCGCCCACGGCAGCCGCGATCCGCGGCATGCCGAGACGGTGCGCGCCCTGGTGCGGCGGGTGCGGGAGCAGCGGCCGGGGCTGCGGGTGGAGACGGGCTTCCTGGACTTCAACTCGCCCTCGGTCCCCGAGGTGCTCGACTCCCTGGACGCCGAGGGAGTACGCGACGTGATCGCGCTGCCCCTGCTCCTGACCCGGGCGTTCCACGCGAAGTCGGACATCCCGGCGGTCCTGAGCCAGGCGCCGCCCCGCCTCCGCATCCGGCAGGCGGCGGTGCTCGGCCCCTCTCCCCTGCTCCTGACCGCGCTGGACCAGCGGTTGTACGAGGCGGGGCTCACCCCCGCCGACAAGTCCTCGACCGGGGTCGTGCTGGCCTCGGCGGGGTCATCCGACCCGGAGGCGATCGCAGTGATCGCTGAAATCGCGCGGGAGTGGCGGCACACCGGTTGGTGCGCCGTGCGGCCTGCGTTCGCCTCCGCATCTCTGCCCCGCACGGAGGACGCCGTGCGGGAACTGCGCGATCTGGGTGTGCGCAGGGTGGCGGTGGCGCCGTACGTCATCGCGCCAGGTTTCCTGCCGGACCGCATCGCGCGTGGCGCCGCCGAAGCGGACGTCACGGCCCAAGTCCTCGGCCCGTCGACGGGGTTGGCGCGGCTGCTCGTGCGGCGCTACGACGAGGCGCGTGCCGAGTCCGGTGCGGTCGGGCGGGTGGCGCGGGTTCCCGTGCTGGCCTAGTTTGTGGGTTCATGACCCTTACCAGATCCCGCACGCTCTGGCTGCGGACCGAGCCCCTGCACGCAGTGATCTACTTCGAGGAGCGCTGCCGCGACCTGGGCAGGGCGCTTGGCCTCAAGGGCTTCTGGATGGGCTACTTCGCGGCCCGCACGGCCCCCATGGGCCCGGTCGAGTCCGGCCCCGCGACGGCCGCGCTCGGCGTCTTCGCCCCCGGCATGGTGGCGCGGGCCCTGCCCTCCGCCTGGCAGTACGTGTCGCCGGGCCGGATCGTGGAGGAGCGCGCGGTCTACACGGCGCGGGCCCTGCGCGCACTGGTCCCGGGCATCGACGACCAGGCAGGCGCGCTCTGTCAGCCCCTCGCGGCGATGGTCGATGACGCCCCGTCACTGGCCCGCCCGCTGTTCACGGCGAACCGCGAGGTGAGCGAGCGGACCGACCCGGTCCAGCGGCTGTGGCAACTGGCCACCTGCGTACGCGAGTTCAGAGGCGACGCGCATGTCGCCGCGCTCGCCGACCACGGCCTTGACGCCTGCGAGGCGCTGGTGCTCGCGGCCGCGACGAACCGCGTGGACCCGGACACCATCCGGCACGACAGAGGGTGGACCGAACAGGAGTGGGCGCACGCGGTGGACCGGCTGCGCGGGCGCGGCCTGCTGGACGGGGACGGGCGCATCACCGAACACGGCCGTACGGACCGGGAGTTGATCGAGGACGCCACGGACCGCCTGTCGGCGCGCCTGCTGCGCCCGCTCGCCGCACGGGACGCGGACACGCTCCTTGCCGCACTGGAACGCCCGGTGCGGCACATCCTGGCGGCGGACGTCATCACCTTCCCCAACCCGATCGGACTGCCGCAGCCCACGAGTTAGTCAATCCAGTTGCCGAAGTGCCACTCCTGCCCCTACCGTCACGCCGATGACCCCCGTACTCCGTTCCGAGCGCCTGAGCCTGACGCCCTATGTCGCCGCCGACGAGGAACAGTTCGTCTCGCTCCTCCAGGACGAGGCCGTGGGCCGCTGGTTCGGGGACGGGATGCAGAGCGTGGAGCAGACCCATGCGCTGTTCCGCCGGATCTTCGGCCTCGTGTACGCCGAGAACCAGTTCCCGGTCTGGGCGGTGCGGCACGAGGGGCGCTATGTCGGCCACGCGGAGATAAAGCCGTCGCCCGAGAGGTGGCTCGACGGCCACGAGATCGTCTACGGCCTCTTCCGGGGCAGCTGGGGGATGGGCCTGGGCACGGAGCTTGCCCGGCTGCTCACCTCGTACGGCCATGAGACCTTGGCCCTGTCCGAGGTGCACGCGACCGTGGACTCGGAGAACATCGCGTCCCTCACCGTCCTCAAGCGCCTCGGCTTCACCCAGGGCCGCGCGGTCCCGGAGGACAACGGCCGCACCACGCTCCTGATGACGTCGGTGCTCAGCTGAAGCCGAGGGCTGCTTCCTCTGCTTCCTCTGCCTGCGCAACGAGCCCGAGCAGTTCGGTCACCGGCATCGACCCCGCGTCGCGGCGCTCCCGCGCGAACGCGTTCGCCACGCCCTGCAAGGCGTCGTTCACCGGTGTCGGCACTCCGTACAGGCGGCCGAGCAGCGCGATCTCGCCGTTGAGGTAGTCCGCCTCGATCGTGCCCGTGCCCCGGCTCAGGCTCTGCCAGGACGAGCCGCCGCCGCGCTCCGAGCCGTCGAAGGGCTCGAAGCGGACACGGTCACCGCGGGTCTCCTTCTGCTCCTGCTCGCTCACCGCTTCGATGCCCGCGGCGGCGAGCACCGCCTCGCCCTCCGCGCGGGCCCGCCGGTAGAGCGCCATGGACTCGTTGCCGGAGAGCACGCCCGTGACCGCCTCGATGGAGTTGGCCAGATTGGCGAGCAGCTTCCCGTACTTCCAGCGCATCACGTCGACCACGACGGGCGAGAGCAGCCTCGACTTCTCCAGGTCGGCGGAGATGCGACGGGCGGTGTCGTCCGTGCCCTTCGGGTAGCGGCCGAGGTGCAGGATGCCTGTGTACGGGGCTCCTGCCGCCGAGACCGAGCCCGGCTCGACATGGGTCGCGGGCAGCCAGACGCACATCCCGTACACCCGCCGGAAGCGGCGCAGCGCGATGCGCTCGCTCTCCACGCCGTTCTGCGCGCAGACCACCGCGAGGAGCTCGCCCGCCGTCCCGCCGCCCGCCACCGGGCGCCCGCTCCAGGCGTCGATGGCGGCCTCGCAGTCCTGTGTCTTCACGGCGAGGAACAGCACGTCGTCCGGGCGCAACTCGCCCAGCTCGGCGGGTGTTCGGACGACGGGCAGCCGGTGGGTCAGCGCCCCTTCGGGCGTCCTGACCCGCAGTCCGCTCTCCCGCACCGCCTCGTAGTGCGCCCCCCGCGCGACGAGGACCACGTCATGTCCGCTCTCGGCGAGGCGTCCACCCACGGTGCCGCCGATCGCCCCTGCTCCGATGATGATGTAGCGCATGGAGCCGAGCCTCGCACATCGCGGCGGGAGGATCAGGCTTCCGGCGGACCGTCCGCGCCGAACGGCGTCCCCTGGTGGAACCAGAGCAGCCACTCGCCTGCGCACAGCCGCCACAGCGAACTGCGGTGCGCCAGACGGCCGTTGCTCTCGGTGTCGAAGGTCAGGTGCACGACGTCGTCGGCGAGCTGGACGCCCCGCATCCGGGTGGTCATGATCGAGCGGCCGGTCCGGCTCGTGTTCTCGGCGAGCGCCGTGATGATCGACGCGCGGTCCCAGCGGGTGCCGGATGTGCCGAACTCGGTGAACTCCGGGTGCAGCAGCTGCCCGAGCAGGTCGGGGGACGCGCGCACCTCGGGGGCGAGCAGGCGCAGTTCGGCCTCGATGGCCGCGTCGACGGCGGGCGTGCGGTCAGTCACGGTCCAACTCCTGCGTGAGCTCCACCAGTTTGGCGACGGTGTTCCAGTTGCGGGAGGTGGCGACGACGCCCTTGAACAGGGCGGGACGCGACAGGGTCTCGCCCAGTCTGGAGCGGCCGAGGCCGTCCGGCGCGTAGAGGTAGAGCGCGCGGTCGCCGAGCCGGAATTCCTCGGGCAGGAACGCCGCCCGGTCGAGCGTGTCGAGCCGGGAGGCGTCGACCGGCTCGGAAAAGTACGTGACGTGCAGCTGCTTTCCTTCGAGCGAGGCCGCGGGGAACGGGCAGGCGTCGGCGAGGGCCTTCAGATAGGCGCCGTCGCGCACCAGGACGTCCACGGCGAAGCCGAAGTGACTCTCGATGGCCTCGCTCACCCGCGCGGCAAGGGCGTCTTCGTCGGTGGCCTCGCAGGTGAAGACCGCGTTGCCGCTCTGCAGATGGGTGCGTACGTCGCCGAATCCGAGCCCGGAGAGCAGCGTGCGCAATTCCGCCATCGGCAGCTTTCGTCTGCCGCCCACGTTGATGCCGCGGAGAAGCGCCGCGTATGCCTTGACCGTCATCCGCACACCATAGGACGGCCGCCGCGCCCCGTGGGGGTGGGCGCGACGGCCGCCGGTTCAGTGGGTTGTCACCCGGCGGGTGTTACTCGACGACCTTGAGCAGCTTGTTGGGCGTGCCCTCGCTCGGGTTCGAGATCTTGTCCGGGGTCGCACCGTCGGTCAGCGCCTTGGCGACGGCGTCCGGCTTGGCGTCCGGGTGGGCCGCGACGTAGATGGCGGCGGCGCCCACGACGTGCGGGGTCGCCATCGACGTACCGGAGATGGTGTTGGTGGCGTCGTCATCCGTGTTCCAGGCGGACGTGATGTCCGAGCCCGGGGCGTAGATGTCCACGACCGAGCCGAAGTTGGAGAAGTCCGACTGCTCGTCGTCCTTGGTGGAGGAGGCGACCGTGATGGCCTCCTTCACGCGGGACGGGGAGCCCTGACCGGCGTCCGAGGACTCGTTGCCGGCCGCGACCGCGAAGGTGACGCCGGAGGCGATGGCCTTCTGGACCGCCGCGTCGAGCGCCTCGTCGGCGCCGCCGCCGAGGCTCATGTTGGCGACCGAGGGGCCCTCGTGGTTCTTGGTGACCCAGTCGATGCCCGCGACGACCTGCTCGGTGGTGCCGGAGCCCTGGTCGTCAAGGACGCGGACCGCGACGATCTTCGCCTTCTTGGCGAGGCCGTGCGCCTCACCGGCGATGGTGCCGGCGACGTGCGTGCCGTGGCCGTTGCCGTCGTCCGCGTTGTCGTCGTTGTCGATGGCGTCGAAGCCGGACTTGGCGCGACCGCCGAAGTCCTTGTGGCTGACGCGGACACCGGTGTCGATGACGTACGCCGTGGCGCCCTCACCGGCCGCGTCCGGGTACGTGTACTTCTTGTCGCCCGCGGTGTCCGCCTGGTCGACACGGTCAAGGCCCCACGACGGCGGGTTGTCCTGGGTGGCGTCGATGGTGAACTTCTTGGACTGGACGACCTTGCCGACGGCCGGGTCGGCGGCCAGGCGCTTGGCCTCGGTCTCGCTGAGGGACTTGGCCGAGAAGCCGTTGATCGCGGACGAGTAGTTCCGCTTCAGCTCGCCGCCGTACTCCTCGGCGAGGTCGGACTTGGCGCCCTTGTCGGCCTTCTCGTCGAGCATGACGATGTAGCTTCCCGAGACGGCGCCCTTGGCGTCTGCTCCGTAGACCTTGCCCTCGGCGGGGGTTGCCGCACCGGCGAACGAGGTGGCGAAGACGGTGACGCCGACTGCGGTGGCGGTCGCGGCTATCGCCGAGACGAGCTTCACCGAGCGTGCACGCTTGTGTGTTGCCATGAAGAGGGATCTCCTCGTGGTGATGTGGGGGGTATGTGGGGGATTTCAAAACTTCACTGCAACGCCCCCCGAGATCCGGAAGATCTCCGGGCGTTGGGACGAAACCATGTCTGATTGACGCGCGCAGATCAATACCTACATACACCTGTGACTTGTTCAACAAGGTTCTGTAATAACAAAACGGGCCCCCGACGGCGTATCGGACATCGCGCAGGCCAACCCCCTCAAGTCCGCATAGATGTAAGGGGCTTGTGACGGCCGGATCCCTCCTTGACCCAGCAAGAAGCCCTCGAGCGCCGGACGGGCTGGGACATCCAGCCCGTCCGGCGCTCGAGGGCGAAGTACTCGGCGAAGCCGGTGATCCTTACACCACGGCCAGGACCTTGCGCTCCTCGAAGGAATCGATCGTCCGCGTGAAGTCCCGCGTCGACAGCAGCAGCTTGTAGATGATGGCCAGCTCGAAGACCAGAAGGAGCGCACCGGAGACGATCGTCGCCGGAAGCACTACGTCGAACAGCGGGCCGATCATGAAGACGCCCATCTGGAACTCGATGCCGCTCACCAGGTGCGTACGGATGCGGTGGCGCAGCAGGAAGGAACGCGCCCGCAGGTACGCGGGGAACTTGTGGCGGAACTCCTGGTGCAGGTCGATGACCTGCCGCTTGGGCGCGGGCTCCGGAGCCTCCGGGGTTTCCGGAACCCCCTGCTCCGACTGCGCCTTCTGCATGTCCTGCTCGATGTCGGCCTCGGGGTTGTCCCGGAGGAGGTCCTCCATGAAGGCCAGCTCGGCCTCGTTCTCGGCCCGGCGGGCCGCCCTCATGCGGACCTTGATCTGCTTGCGCATGGTGTGGCGGATCTTGAAGATCTCGAGCCCGTTGATGTAGCGCAGCGTGTCGAGGGCGACCACGGCGACCGCGGCCCAGATGTAGAAGGCATCCCCGGTGCGGTGGAACTGGCCGCCCATCAGGGCCACCGCACACGCCATCACGCGGATGCGGTCGAAGACGAAGTCGAGCCACGCGCCGAACACGGAACCGGTGCCGGTGAGGCGGGCGACCTTGCCGTCCATGCAGTCGAGGATGAAGCTGAAGTGGTAGACGACGGCACCGGCGACCAGCCACTGCCAGTCACCCAGCGCGAAGAACGCCGCGGAGACGAGTCCCAACAAGAACGCGCCCCAGGTGATCTGGTTGGGCGTGATCCGGGTCCGCATCGCCGTCCAGCGCACGAGCGGCGTGGCGACCGGATCGACCAGGATCACGGTCCACCACGCGTCGCGTTTCTTCTGGGTGATGCGGCGCACCTCGTCGAGGGGCGGTATGTCTCGTCGCATGGGGGTCAACTTCCTGGCGTTCGCGGAACGTTCACCTCACGCTAAGAAGACATTGGTTCAAGGAACAAGAACCTGACCGTGCAACCTTTGGCAGGGGGTAACGGTCAACCTTCTGGGACGAGTCAATACCCATGCCAGAACCAGCCTGCGTTACCTGAGCGTTACCGAATGACCGGGGCGTTACCGAAACGCCTCACGGAGCGTTACGCCCCGGCAAGCCGGAGCCACAGCCAGACCGCCACCGGCGTCATGTCCGCGCCCGTCCGGCCGCCTTCGCGAGCTCCTCCTCGATCAGGTCCGCCGCCCTCTTCGTGCCGCCCTCCCCCGCCATCCCGGCCCGCACATCGGCGAGGCGGCGCGCCACCTCCGGGTCGTCGACCAGGGCCAGCACGGCCGCCCGCAGCGTCTCGGCGGTGGCCTCCTCCATCGGTACGTGCCGGGCCACCCCCAGCCCCTGGAGCATGTCCGCGTTGCCGAACTGGTCGACGGCCTGCGGCACCGCGACCATCGGCGTCCCGGTGGCGAGCCCCTCCTGGCTGCCGCCCGCACCGGCGTGCGTGATGAAGGCATCGGCCTGCTTGAGGACCGCGAGCTGCGGCACCCACTGCCGGACCTCCACGTTCCCGGGGACGTCCCCCAGGTCGCTCGCCTCGACGTGCTTGCCGACCTGCAGCACCACATGCCACCCGGGCAGATCTCCGAACGCCTTGACGCACTCGCGGTAGAAATCGGGCTGCTTGGTGAAGGACGAGCCGAGTGAGACAAGCAGCACTTTCTCCGCGCCGGCCGGACGCTCCCAGTCGCCCTGCGCAGAGCGGTCGCCCTGGCAGGCGCCGACGAACGTGTGCACCGCCTCGTCGACTCGGTCGGCGTTCGGCTGGAACGCCTTGGGTATCAGGACGAGCGAGCGCGGCGGGCGCCCGACGAAGGGATCGGGGTGCTGACTGATCCCGTTCTCCTCCAGCCAGGCGTGGAAGCGCGCGTAGTAGGCCTTGCCGCGCTCGGTCTCCTTCAGTTCCGCGTACATCGGCTCCGCGACCTCTTCCTCGTACCCGTCCCAGGCCACCAGGTTCGGCGAGAGCGAGATCTCGGGCACGCCCCAGCGGCGGGCGAGCACGCGTGCGGGATAGGAGGTGATGTCGTGCAGGACGAGGTCCGGCTCGTCACCTTCGTACGCCTCGGCCAGTTGGGGCAGCACACCGATCGCGTCATTGAGGAACGGCTCGATGTTGTCGATCAGTTCGGTCCCCCAGGCCTCGGGGTCGTCGTCCGGGCCCGGCAGCGTCGTCTCGTACAGGACCGGCTCGGCGCCGGTCTCGGCGACCTTCTCCTCGAAGAGGTGCGGGATCGCGTACGTGACGCGGTGGCCGCGGGCGACGAGCTCGCGGATCACTTCGAGGCTCGGGTTGACGTGCCCGTGCGCGGCGATCGAGAACATGGCGATATGGGCACGCTGGCGTGTGGTCATGCGCCGACCTTAAACGAGACGATACGTCTCGTGCAACAGGGTTGCCGGATCTACTCGATGTCCATGCCGCCCCGCGACGCGGCGTCGTTGTAGCGCAGCAGACACTCGGCGAACTTCTCCAGGTCCGGACCGTTCCACTCCGCGAGCCGCTCCTGGAAGGCGACCCGGCGGGCGTCGGTGACCTGCGCGAGCACCTCGATGCCCCGGTCGGTGAGGTGCAGCACGTGCACCCGGTGATCGGTCGGATCGAGGCGCCGCTCCACGAGACCGGCCTTCTCCAGCGCGCCCACCTGCCTGCTGATCGTCGACTTGTCCAGCGTGTAGTGGGCCGCGAGGTCGGTGGCCCGGCATCCGCCCTGGTACTCGAGGTGGCTCAGGAGCGTGTACGACACGAGCGAAAGCTCGGGGTGCATCCGCGCGGCGGTGGCGCGGGCCCGCCGGGCGAACGCCGTCATCTCCCGCTGAATGATCTCGATGGACCCGTCTCGATCGGCCACGATTTCTCCCTCTCCACGAATGGTTGTACAGTACAACACCGAGATTGAGTGTATAAGCCAACTATCGCGAGAGGTCTCCCGATGACCGCCACCTCGGCGCCCGCCCACAAGGCATCTGCCGGCCCGGCAACCGCCTCCGGACCACTCCGCCACGTCCTGCTCCACCTGTTGACGCCCCTGCTGATGTGCCTCGGCATGGGCCTCGCCTACCTGGGCGCGTTCGTCACACCGGAGCCGCACGACCTGCCGATCGCCGTCGTCGGATCGGGCGAGCAGACGCAGGCCCTCGCGCAGACCGTCAAGGACAAGGCGGGCGACGCCCTCGACGTACGGACCGTCGGCTCCCGCGCGCAGGCGGTCGACGAGCTCAAGTCGATGGACATATCGGGGGCTTACCTCCCCGATGCCAAGACCCCCGAGGTGATCGTGGCCACCGCGGGCTCCGACATGAGCGCCATGGCGGTCGAGAAGATCTTCACGCCGGTCGCGGCGGAGCAGGGTGTCCCGCTCAAGGTCAGCGACGTGGCGCCGACCGTCGACGACGACCCCACGGGGCAGGGCCTGTTCTTCCTGCTGGTCGCGGTGAGCATCGGCTCGTACGCGTCGGTGGCGGCGCTGGGCGCCGCGGGGGCCGGGATGCGGATGCGGGTCCGGGCGGGGCTCGTCGTCGGTGTCTCGTTCGCCGTGAGCCTGATCGGCGCGGCGCTCGCCGGGCCCGTCTTCCACCTGGTCCACCAGGGCCTGTGGGGCGTGTGGGGGATGGCGTGGCTGTACTCGGCGGGGATCCTCTTCATCGGCGTCGGCCTGCATACGTTCCTGAAGCGCTGGACGACGCTGACGATGATGGTCCTCTTCGTGATGCTCAACTTCACGTCGTCCGGCGGTCTTTTCAGGCCGGAACTCCAGAACGGCTTCTTCGGCTCGCTGCACGCCTTCTGGAACGGCGCCGGATTCGTCGAGGGAATCCGCAGCCACCTGTACTTCGGCGGCCACGAACTCGGCACTCACGTCTGGACGCTGGCCGCATGGCTGCTGCTCGGCCTGGTGATCACCGGCATCGCGGCGCTCTGGGAACGTCGTCAACGGGCAGTGCCTGCCCGGCCCGAGGCCGACGGCGAGGCCAGGCGGGAGCGGGAGCAGGAAGAGGAGATGGAGGAGTCGGTGGCGGTCTGACAACGCCCCTCGCCCGCGTGACAGCCGTGGCCCCCCGTGTACGGATCCGTACACGGGGGGCCACGGCTTTCGTCACCGCGCCACCCGGTCCTCGGAGTACGCCGGGCCGGTCTCGTACGGCTGGTACCGCTCGGGGGCGGACAGGTCGTCCGGTGTGTGGTGGCGGCCCCGCGTCCGGCTCGACCGGCGCGGCCACCACAGCCCACGGCCGAGGAGCGCGGCAAGGGCGGGCACAAGCACCAGGGAGAGCACGAGCGAGGACAGGATGATCCCCAGGCCGGTGGCGAAGCCGATCTCCTGGGTGGAGGGGCTCGCGGCCAGGCTCGCGAAGGAACCGGCGAGCACGATCCCGGCCGTGGCGACGGCGGGCGCGGTGTGCCGGACCGCCTCGGCCACCGCGTGCCGCGCCGGGACCGGCTTCTCCATCTCCTCCCTGATCCGGTCGGTGATCAGGATGTTGTAGTCGGTGCCGAGGGCCACGACGAACAGGAAGAGCACCAGGGGCAGCGTGAACGAGACCCCGGGCCGGTCGAGACCGTGCTGGAAGAACAGTGTGCTCGCGCCGAGGGTGGCCACGAACCCGAGCCCCACGGCGATCATCAGCACGACCGGTGCGAGCAGGGAGCGGAGGAGCAGGAAGAGGATCACCGCGATCAGCAGGGCCGCGACCGGGAACACCAGGCGCAGGTCCTTCTCCACGGCCGTCGAGATGTCGGCGAAGACGGCGGCCGTTCCCGTGACGTACGCCTCGGTGCCCTGCGGTGCGGTCCGCGCCGCGGTGTCCCTGACGGGCCCCGAGACCAGGTCGCGTGCCTTCTGCGTATCGGACTTGACGCTCAGGAACAGATCGACCCGGGCGGCCGTGCGGTCCTTGCTCAGCACCGGCTTGCCCACCTCGCCGACGCCGTCCGCCTTGGCGAGGGCGCGGGTCATGCCGGTGAGCGAACTCCCCTTGATGTCACCGCCGTCGGCGCTCCGTACGTACACGCTGTGCGGGTCGGACACACCGGCGGGCAGGCTGCGGGAGATCTGCTCGGCGGTCCTGACCGCGGCCGTCTCGTGCAGGCCCTGCTGGTCGTAACTCATCTTCATGCCGACCGCGCCCGCCCCGAGGGCGCCGAGCAGCACCAGACTGCCGAGGGCGTACCGCACCGGTCGGGCGCTCACCGCGTGCCCCAGACGTGCGCTGATCCCGCCGGTGCGCTCCTTCTTCCAGGCGCGGGCGGGCCAGAACATGCCGCGTCCGAGCAGGGCGAGGAGGGCGGGCATCAGCGTGAGGCTGGCGAGGAGCATCACGAGTACGGAGATCGCGATGGCGGGGCCGAGGACCCGGAACTGCCCGAAGCTGGCCAGGCCGAGGGTCGCGAAGGCCGCCACGATCGTCAGGGCCGCGGACGTGATCGCGCTGCCCACTCGCCCGGTCGTCTCGGCCGCGGCCGTCCGGGCGTTCTGCTCGGGGTGGTTCCGCAGCTGCTCCCTGAACCGGAACATCAGGAAGAGGAAGTAGTCGATCCCGATTCCCAGGAGTACGACACCGATCAGCGAGGGAGTGGACGGGTCGAGGCTGATGCCGAAGAGTTTCGCCGCGCCGACCACCGCCCCCGAGGCGACACCGCCGATCAGCGCCACCGCGATCAACGGCACGAACGCGGCCGCCAGGCTGCGGAAAACCAGCACGTTCAGAAGGACGATGAGGCCCATCGTCAGATTGCCGACGACTTTCCCGATGGGTTCCTCGGCCTCCGTGTTGTCCACCGTGGAGGCTATGCCTCCGGTGAATCCCACCCGCAGGTCGGCGGCGGCGAATTCGTCCTTCGCGCCGTCACGGAATTTCTTGTAGACGTCCTGCAGACCGGGGTCGGCGGGATTTCCGTCGAGCGACACCGTAAGGAGCCGGAAACTCTTGTCCGGGGCCACGGCGCCCGGCGAGACCCGCGGGGTCTGGGAATGGTCCTTCATGAGCGGTTCGGGCTTCGGCGCGGCTATCCGCTCCCGGCCCAGTTCAGTTGCGGTGGCGGCGATCCGGCGCTGGTCGCCCGCCGTGAGCTTGCCACCGTCGTCCCTGGCGACGAGCACCGTCAGGGCATTGGGGTCGGGCTTGGTGCCGAATTCGTCATCGGCTATACGCAGCGCCACCGCCGAGTCGTATTTCTTGGGCAGGAAATCCCCGGCCTGGGAGTCGGTGACGTCGTACATCATCGCTTTCCCCACGAACGACAGTGCCGCTCCGAGGATGGTCCAGACGACGATCGTCAGCCATCGATGCCGGGTGGAGAAAGAGGTCAGCTTGCGGATCATGCCAATAGGTCATCACGCAAAGGCCCTTGAGAGCGTCGGCCGCCGGAAGGGGACGCACCCGTGACCCTGGTCCGGTACTTCGTCACGGGCAGTACTCCAGTACTGGAGGGAAGAGCCGCCCCCGCGCCGATTCACGGCCGTGCGGGCCGGGATGTAATGGGCACGAAAGACGCTCGATCCGCTCGATTTGGAGGCGCCCTGATGGGCCGCGACTTCTTCCCTCCGGTACCGCCCACGGGCGGGGCGCGGCCGACGCCCGGTGACGTGGCGGTCGCCGTCGTCGCCGTGGGACTCGACGTACTGGCCTACCTCGCGCCGGGCGAGGAGGCCCCGGGGGCGCCCGTCACCGTGCTCGGTGTCCTGCTGGTCGCCGTCTCCGTGCTCCCGTTGCTCTTCAGGCGCCATCACCCCGTGCCGGTGCTCGGCGCGGTCCTCGCCGTGCAGATGGCCGTCAACCTCGGTCTTGCCGTCGACCCGGGGGCGCCGATGTCGAACAGCTACGGCGGCGCCGTAGCTGTGGCGCTCTACACCGTGGCCCGGTACAGCGGGCGGCGCGCCGTGGCGCTGGGTGTCCTGGCCACCGCGCCCGTGCAACTCGCGCGGTACTGGCACAACGACGTGCCCTTCCTGGGGGTGGGCATCACCGACGTACTGCTCACGCCCTGCCTCATCGTCGCCGTGGGCCTGGCCGTGCGGCAGTGGAAACGGCAGCTCGACATCAACCGCAAGCTCCTCTCCGACCGCGCGGTGACCGAGGAGCGGCGCCGCATCGCGCGGGAGCTCCACGACATCGTGGCCCACCACATCACCACCATGTACCTGATGTCCGGCGGGGCCAGGTCGACCCTGGACCGCGATCCCGAGACGGCCCGCGACGCCCTTGTGACCCTGGAGGAGTCCGGCCGCACCGCGCTGCACGAGATGCGGCAGCTCCTCGGGGTCCTGCGCAGCACCGACACGTTGGAGGAGACTCCTTCGGAACCCCAGCCCGGTGTGGACGGCATCGAGCGGCTCGTCGCCGATTCGACCGCCGCGGGTCTGCCGGCCGAACTCCACGTCACCGGGCGGCCCCGCCCGCTGCCGATGACCGTCGGCCTCACCCTCTACCGCATCGTGCAGGAGGCGTTGACCAACGCCCGCAAGCACGCGGGCCCCGCCCGCGCCACGGTGCGGCTCGCGTATCTCCCGGGCCGCGTCACCGTCGAAGTGGCCGACGACGGCGCCGGTGACGGCAAGGCGCCCGGCGGGAGCCTGGAGGGCGGCGGATACGGTCTGCTTGGCATGCGGGAACGCATCGCTCTGCACGACGGTTCCCTGCACGCCGGCAGCCGTGCGGAAGGCGGGTTCGAGGTGGTCGCGAGCGTGCCGCTGCCCGCCGGCACGTACGAGGCCGACCCAGCCGACCCAGCCGATGCAGCCGACACCGCCGACGCTGCCGACACCCACGAGAAGGACGGGACCCGATGACCTCTCCCACCGCGCCCGAGCCCGAGCCCGAGCGGGACGGCGAGCCCGAGCAGGGCAGCGAGCCCGAGCAGATCACCGTTCTCATCGCGGACGACCAGCCGCTGGTGCGCCGGGGCCTGTCGCTGATCCTGCTCTCGGACCCCGCCATCCGTGTCGTCGGCGAAGTGGGCGATGGCGAGCAGGCCGTGGAGTCGGCGCTCGAACTCCGTCCCGACGTGGTCCTGATGGACATCCGCATGCCCGTGCTCGACGGGGTCAGGGCCACCGAACGGCTGACCGCCGTGCTGCCCCGGTGCCGGGTCCTCGCGCTCAGCACCTTCGACATGGACGAGCACGTGGTGGGTGCCCTGCGGGCGGGAGCCGCGGGGTTCCTGCCCAAGGACGTCTCGCCAGAGGAGCTGGTGGCCGCGCTGCGCACCGTCCACCGCGGCGAAGCCGTCGTCGCCCCGCGGCTCCTGACCCGGCTGCTCGCCACCTTCGTGACCCCGGCCCCGGCCTCGCAGCCGCCGACCGCCGACCTCGCCGGACTCACCCCGCGTGAGGTCGACGTGCTCCGCCTGATCGCCGCGGGCCTCGACAACACCGAGATCGCGCAGCGGATGGAGATCGGCGTCCAGACCGTGAAGAACCACGCCACCGGCATCTTCGCCAAGCTGGGCGTCCGTGACCGTGCGCAGGCGGTCATCGCCGCGTACGAATCGGGCCTCGTGCGGGCGGGGCAGGGAAACGGAGCGGGGCAAGGCAACGGAGCGGGGCAGGGCAACGGCTCCCGTCACTGAACCCGCGGCCCTGACGCCGCCTACCGCTGATACCTGGCGAGCACCAGGTTCCCGTCCTTGACGAGGCGTTTCCTCAGCTCACCGAGGTCGATCGCCCCGCTGTAGTACTCCTGGAGCGCCGGGGTGGCGACCTTGTCCTTCCACTCCGGATACCCCCGAACCGACTGCGCGGGCGCCGGGCGCAGGTCCTCGGCGAGGGCGGTGCCCGCGGCCCAGTCGTCCTTCTTCGTGCGCAGGGCGGGGTCCTTCAGCGCCTCCTCGCCGGTCGGCAGCATCCAGTCGCCGCGCGCGAGTTTCACCATGTTGTCCGGCTGCAGGAAGAAGTCGATGAACTCGGCCGCCTCCTTCTTGTGCGGGCTGTCCTCCGAGACGGACAGGGTCTGCGGGCTGACGCCCTGCGCGAGCCCCTCCGCTCCGGCCGGTGCGGGAAGGACCTGCCAGTCGAAGCCCTTGGGTGCCTGCTGGACGATCTGCTGGCGGTAGGAGAAGCCGAGCGGGACCATCGCGTACTTGCCGCCGAAGAAGCCCGGCAGGGTGTCGGAGCCGCCCATGCCCAGAGTCGTGCTCGACGCGCTCTTGTCGGTGTTGACCTGGTCGTGCACCGTGCGCGGCATGATCTCGTCGGCCTTGTCGAAGCGGACGTCGACCTTGCCGTCCTCGCCCCGGTGGAACATCTTTCCGCCGGTCGAGAGGGAGAGGTTGAGCGTCGCGGACACCGGCTCCTTGAGCGGCCAGGCCACCCCGTACTTCCCGTCCTTGCCGTCGCCGAGTTCCTTGGTGACCGACCGGAACTCCTCCCAGCTCCACGGCTTCTCGGGCGTGGGGATCCGCACGCCCGACTTCTTGAGCCACTTCGCGTTGGCGATCAGGACGCGCGGTTCCTGGAGGAAGGGGACTCCGTAGACCTTGCCCCCGAAGGTCGTCGTCTCCCAACTGCGCTTCGGGATGTCGGACTTGAGGCGCTCGGGGAGCAGGTCGCCGATGTCCGCGAGATATCCGCCGTACGCGAAGTCGGCGAGGTCGTCCGATGCGTCGTGGATGATGTCCGGCGCCTCGCCGCCCTCGAAGGAGGTGAGCAGCTGGTCGTGGACGCTGTCCCAACTGCCCTGTACGTACTCGACCTTGACGTCGGGGTGGGTGGCGTTCCACTCCTTGACGAGCGCCTTGTTGGCGTCGACGGACTCCTTCTGCCAGGCCAGGGACTGGAATTGAAGGGTGATCTTCCCGTCGTCGTCACCCGGGTCGCCGCTGCAGCCGGTGAGCAGCAGCGCGAGAGCCGCGGTGACGGAGGTGACCGCGGTGGCGGCGGTCACGAGACGTGGTGCTGCGCGCATCAGGCCTTCACCGCCCCTGCCAGCATGCCGCCCGTGATCCGCTTCTGGATGATCGCGAAGATGACGAGCGAGGGGATGGTCGCGAGGAACGCCGCCGCGGCGAGCGGCCCGAGGTCCGCGACGCCCTCGCTGCCGATGAAGCGGTTGAGGATGACCGGCAAGGTCTGCTTCTCCGGGGTCTTGAGCAGGACGAGCGCGAAGAAGAACTCGTTCCATGCGGTGATGAACGCGAACATCGCCGTGGCGACGATGCCGGGGGCGAGCAGTGGCGCGACGACCGAGACGAACGTACGCACCTTGCTCGCGCCGTCGACCGCCGCCGCCTCCTCCAGTTCGGTGGGCACGGCGCGGACGTACCCGACGAGCATCCACAGCGCGAAGGGCAGCGACCACACCACGTAGACCATGATCAGGCCGAGCAGCGAGTTGATCAGGTGCAGGTTCTTCAGGATCAGGAACAGCGGGATGATGATCAGGACGAAGGGGAACGCCTGGCTGATCACCACCCAGCCCGTCGCCGCCTTCGAGACGCGATTGCGGTGCCGCGCCATGACGTACGCCATGGGGGTCGCGATGACGACCGCGATCAGGGAGGCGCTGAGCGCCGCGATCAGGGAGTTGCCCGCGGCCTGGAGCAGCGGCTGCTCGTCGAAGGCCTGCCGGAAGTTCTCGAGGGTCGGGTCCTTGGGGATCCAGGTGGGGTGCAGACTGCCCAGTTCCCGCGCGGGCTTGAAGGCCGTGGAGATCAGCCAGAGGAACGGGAAGGCGAGGAAGACGAGATAGGCGGCGAGAGCCACGTACTGCGCGGCGCGTGCCGGCTTCTTCGTACGCATCATGACTCGTCGCCTCCCTTCAGGCGGCCGACGAGATAGAAGGCGAGGATCACGGAGATCACCGCGACCATCACGCAGCCCATGGCCGCGGCATAACCGAACTGGCCGTAGCGGAAGGCTTCTTCGTAGGCGAAGAGCATGGGCAGGCGGGTGCGGCCGCCGGGGCCGCCCTGGGTGAGGACGTAGACCAGGGCGAAGGAATTGAAGTTCCAGATGAAGTTGAGGGCCGTGATGGCGAGGGCGATCGGCTTGATCGCGGGCCAGGTGACGGTGCGGAAGCGGCGCCAGGCGCCCGCGCCGTCCATCGCGGCGGCCTCGTGCAGCTCGCGCGGGGTGTTCTGCAACCCGGCGAGCAGCGCGACGGTGGTCTGCGGCATGCCTGCCCAGACGCCGACGACGATGACGGCGAAGAGCGCGGTGGCCGTCCCGGTCAGCCAGTCCTTGCCCTCCCCCAGGCCGAGGTTGGAGAGCGTCTCGTTCAGCACGCCCGCGTCCGGGTGGTAGACGAGCCGCCACATGATGCCGACGACCACCTCGGGCATCGCCCAGGGGATGATCGCGAGCGCCCGCGCCAGCCAGCGCATCCGCAACGGCTGGTTGAGCAGGAGGGCGAGGCCGAGCGCGAGGAAGAACTGCGGGACGGTGACGCCGAACGCCCAGATCAGGCCGATCCGGAACGAGTCCCAGAACAGCGTGTCGTGCAGCAGATCCTGGAAGTTGAGGGCGCCGACCCACTGGGTCGGCTCGGTGCGGCCCGACTGGGAGTCGGTGAACGCGAGCGCGATGCCGTAGAGGAGCGGCCCCACGCTGAGGACCAGGATCGGGATCAGCGCGGGCAGCACCAGGAACCAGGCGCCGTGGTCCGCGCCTCTGCGGGCGGACGCGCCTTTCGCTGACCGCTTCGTCGCGGTCGCCAATGTCACGGAATCGGCTCCTTTGGGCGGCTCATCGGGGTTTGGCCGCCCAGGCGGCCTCCGTCATCGTGCTGACGGGATCTTGATACGTCAAGCAGCTACGCAGGCCTCGCAGCCGCTTGGCCTGTGCGAATGGGAGACTGTGACGGCGAACGTGGCGGCCGTAGCGAGCGGTGCGGGAGGCAATGGATGGACGAGGCGCGAGCACGGGACGTACTGAGCGCTGCGGGTCTCGAGCGGGACGCGGCGCTGCTCGCGCTGGGCGAGAACGCAGTGTTCGGCAGTGGCGGATCGGTGGTCAAGGTCGGGCGTGCGGCGCCCGAGCTTCTCGACCGTGCGCGGCGGGAGTTGCGGGTCGCGCGGTGGCTGGAGGAGTCAGGGGTGCCGGCGGTGCGGGCGGCCGAGGACGAGCCCCGGATCGTGGACGGTCATCCGGTGACGGTGTGGCACCGGCTGCCGCAGGCCGTGCGGCCGGCCGAGCCGCATGACCTCGCCGCACTGCTGCGGCTTGTGCACGCGCTTCCCGCTCCCGAGTTCGAACTGCCCCGGCGTGAACTGCTCGGTGGGGTCGAGCGGTGGCTGCGGCTCGCCGGGGACGCGATCGATGTCGAGGACGCGGACTATCTGCGGGAGCGCAGGGACGGGTTCGAGGCGGCGGCATCGGCACTCACCCCCCACCTTGCTCCCGGCCCCATCCATGGCGACGCCCTCCCCCGGAACGTCCTGGTGGGCGCGGACGGTCCGGTTCTGGTCGACCTGGAGACCTTCTCCGCCGATCTGCGGGAGCACGATCTCGTGGTGATGGCGCTCTCGCGGGATCGGTACGGACTGCCGACCGAGGCGTACGACGGGTTCGTCGCGGAGTACGGCTGGGACGTGCGGGAGTGGGATGGCTGCGCGGTGCTCCGCGGGGCCCGGGAGACGGCCAGTTGCGCCTGGGTCTCCCAGCACGCGCCCACCAACCCCAAGGCCCTGGCCGAGTTCCGCCGTCGGGTGGCGTCACTGCGGGACGGGGATCCGGCCGTGCGGTGGTATCCGTTCTGAGCCGTCCCCCGCCACTTGGGCTGTCCCCCGCCACCTGAGCTGTCCCCCGGGCCCCACCGAGGCCCCTGCCCTCCTCAGACGCCGGACGCGCTGAACTCCTCCCGGAGGGGCCACGTGCCGTCGATCACCGCGTCCGTCTCGCCCTTCTTCCGCAGGAACTCCTGGAAGTCCGCCGCCCACTGCGCGTACCACTCGATCTGACGGCGGTGCAGCTCCGCCGGACCGAAGGCGGCCAGCTTGGGGTGGCGGTCGGCTATGGCGGTGGCGAGACGGGCCGCGGCCAGGGCGTCCGACGTGGCGTCGTGGGCCGACTCCAGGCGCACGCCGTACTCGGTGCAGACCGCGTCGAGGTTCCGCTTGCCCTTGCGGTAGCGCTCGACGGAGCGGTCGATGGTGTACGGGTCGATGACCGGGGCCGGTTCCGCGCCGCCCAGGCGCTCGCGCAGGGACGGCAGGCCGTGCCTGCGCAACTCGGCGGAGAGCAGGGTCAGGTCGAAGGTCGCGTTGTACGCGACGACCGGGACGCCCGACTGCCAGTACGAGACGAGCACGGCCGCTATCGCGTCGGCGACCTCCGCGGCCGGCCTGCCGTCCGCCGCGGCCCGTTCGTTCGAGATGCCGTGCACCGCCACGGCCTCCGCCGGGATCTCGACCCCCGGGTCGGCGAGCCACTCCCTGCGGCCCAGCGTCTCGCCGGCCCTGACCTCGATCACCGCGCCCGTGACGATGCGCGCCTCGCGCGGGTCCGTCCCGGTCGTCTCCAGGTCGAAACCGATCAGCAGCTCCCGGTGCCAGCCCATGGCCGCCCCCTTCTCTGTGGTGCTTTCCCCCATTGACCACCACGATCCCACGCGCCACTGACAATCCGAGGCCCGCGTTCCGCTTACCGCCCGTGGCGGCTCAGGAGAAGAGCCCGGAGACGCGCCAGGAGACGGGCCCGGGAGACGGGCTCAGGACACGGGCCGCGAGTCCGCCCAGGCCAGTTCGAACTCCTCCCGGTACGTCTCGAAGAGTCCGCTCTCGTCCGGCTCGTCCGCCTTCACCACCCGGCGGCCACCGCGCAGCACCAGCACCGGCGCCTCCATCCCCCGCGTCCTGCGCAGATACGACTGGACGACCGCGATGCCGTCCGGGCCGTCCCCGTCGACCAGATACGCGGTGAAGCGCGGCGTCTCGTCGAAGACCTGGATCTCGAAGGCGCCCGGATCGCGGAGCCGGGCCCGCACCCGGCGCATGTGCAGGATGTTCATCTCGACGCTGCGGCTCAGCTCGCCCCGCTTCAGGCCCAGTTCACGCTCTCTGCGCTTGACCGCGCTGCTCGCCGGGTTGAGGAAGAGCAGCCGCACCCGGCAGCCGGACTCGGCGAGGCGGACCAGACGCCGTCCGGAGAAGTTCTGGACCAGGAGGTTCAGCCCTATCCCGATCGCGTCGAGGCGGCGGGCCCCGCCGAAGATGTCCTCGGCAGGGAACTGCCGCAGGAGCCGCACGCGGTCCGAGTGGACGCCCACCACGTCGGCGTACCGGTCGCCGACCAGGGACTCGACGGCGTCGACGGGCAACCGGCGCGCGGACGGCGTGTCGGTGCCCGTGCCGAGTATGTCCAGGAGCTTGGCCGACGCGCGCTCCGCCTGGGCGAGCACGGCCGTGGACAGGGCACGGTTGCGCGACACGACGTTGCGGGTCACTTCCAGCTCGTCCAGGGCGAGTTCGACGTCCCTGCGGTCGTCGAAGTACGGCTCGAAGCACGGCCAGTGCTGCACCATCAGCTCGCGGAGCTGGGGCAGCGTGAGGAAGCTCAGGACGTTGTCGTCCGCCGGGTCGAGCAAGTAGCCCTTGCGGCGGCTCACTTCGCGTACGGCGACGGCCCGCTGGACCCACTCCTGCCCGGCGGGTCCTGCGGCGGCGACCACCCAGTCGTCGGCGTGGACGGGTTCGTAGATGGGGCGCAGAACAGCGGCCACGACCGCGCGCAGCCGCTGCTCCACGAGATTCAGCCAGATGTAGGCCCGCCCGGCGCGCTGAGCACGCGTGCTCACCTCGCGCCAGGCCTCGGCGCCCCAGTCCAGTTCGGGTCCGATCTGAGATCCCATCTCCATCGGCCGCGCCAGGGACACCGCTCCGGGCGGGCCATCCGCGGAACTCCCCTCGTGACCCTCGTCACCAGGGGGCAGTTCCCGCCCTCCCGAGCTCACCCAGCGCACCCCTTCCGCTCCCCCGAGCACTCCCCCGTTCAACGATCAAGGAAGGGTACTCCGGGAGCGGCGGGCGGTGCAGCCGGATGGCAAGGGTGGATTCTCAACGACCCAGCGGCGGCTGGCCGTTCTGTCCGGCAAGGTCCTGCGGAGTGAGCGGGCTCATAGCGGTCACGTCGCGCGCGGCCAGCGAGAAGCCCTGCCAGTGGACCGGCATCGGCTGCTGGTCCTCGTCACGGGCGATGTGGTGGAAGCCGATGTTGACCCAGGTGATCGGGTGCGTGAGGGGCTGGTCGTTCACCCACTTGTCGACGCTGTCCGGTGTGCCGTCGGGGCATCCCGGGTTGTTGCTCGCGTACTGCTCGCACTTCTTGTACTCGGTGAAGTACACGTCGTGCTTGGTGAAGGGGCGTCCGGCGTGCTTGCTGCTGGCCCCGGGCACGATCTCGTAGGAACGGGGGTGGCCGTCCTTGTTCTTGCCGGCCCCGCTGACCACGCGCCACCAGCGCATGGCCTTGCTGTCGCCGGCGAGCTCCTTGGCGACCTTGGTGCGGGTGGTCTTCGTGGTGGGGCTGCCCTGTCCTGCGGGCGGGGTCACCTTGGAGTCGTACTGCTCGACCTTGGCCTTCGGGGAGCCGTCAAGGCCGAAGTTGAGCCGCCAGAAGACGTTGTGGGCGTGGCTCTCGGCCTTGGCCTGGTCGCCCTTGCCGATGGGCCAGCCTTGGCTGTCGCCACCGTCGTAGTCGAACGGCGAGAGGCTGCCGGTCGCGCCGACCTGGGAGGTGATGGTGCCGTCCGACGAGAACCGCCACTCGGTGATGTACTCGTACCAGGAGGCCTTGTTCACGGTGTAGACGAGCAGGTCCTTGCCCTGGCCCGTGTAGACCTTGCCGGTGCCGCCCGTGCTCTCGTCGTCGTTGAGGCGGTACGCGTGCCCACGCGCGCGCGTGGTGGTGCACAGCCCCTTCACGTTGCCGCGCTGCGGGACCTTCACGGTCTTGATGGTGCCGCCGGGGCACTCGCCGGGGTTCAGGTTCTGCAGGGCCTGGCCGAAGTCGGTGCCGGTGACGTCGTCGTACTCGGCCTCGCCGTCGTCGTAGGGGACGTGGACCTGCGCGAGCCGGGCGCTGGTCAGGACGGGTATCGGCTTCGCCTCACCCTTGGGCTGGTAGCTGATCTTGTCGAGGATCAGGCCGGAAAGGCTGTTGTAGTGCCAGCACATGCGCCAGGTCGTGCCGCCGTCGACGGTCTGCTCGATCTTGTAGGCGTCACTGCAGTCGGCCGCCGCCGCGGGGGCGCTCGGCGCCTTGGGTGCGGCCGATGCGGGCGAGGCGACGGTGACGGCGCCGCCGATCAGCGCGGAGACCGCGAGGGCCATGGTGGCCCGTTTGCGGGCGCGCGAAAGTCTGTTGACGTGCATTGCGGTGTGAACTCCCTCGTACGAGGAGAAGCAGAAGTGTGGTGTCGTGCGCGAGCGGCCGAAATCAGCCGAGGCGGCCCACGGAGCGGGTGCTCAGGTCGACGACGAGGGACCGGGTGTCGATCCACGGACCGTTCTTGACCTTGGTGACGACCTGGAGGCACCGGTGCTTGCCGCACTCGGTGAGGTCGGACGGCACGCGCTCGACGGTCTCCTTGCGGAAGACCATGCCGCTCAGCTGCAGCTGTCCCGGGCCGGTCAGCGCCTTGCCCGTGGCGTGCTTGAAGTCCTGCTTCAGGCCCTTGCCGAGCGGGTCGGCGATCAGCAGCTGTGCGCCCTCGGCGAGCTCTTCCTGACTGGGCGGCGGCTGGACGTTCTGCGCGGTGTTCGTGTCCTCCACCTTGCCGGTCTCCACGTTGACCGTCTTGGTGATGACCGCGTCCTTCTTGTAGTCGTAGTAGACGACTTCCGCGCTGCGCGGGGCCGCGTCACCCGCGGCACCGGGGTCCGGCTCGCTGAGGTTCGTCGAAAGGAGCTGCGGGCCGCGGTCGCCCTCGACGTCCCTGGCGCTCGAGCGCAGGGCGCCCGACACCGAGGCCTTCTCCGCGCGCTCGATCTCCGCGTCGGTCAGCGGGTCGCTGCCTATGCCCTTCTCGCCCTCGTCGGGCGCGGCCTCCACGACGCCGTCCTTCGCGATGGCGTTCTGCTTCGCGGCCGCCGCGTTGGCCTGGCGGTCCCCCGACCCGCCACCCCCCGGCAGTGTGACGCCCACCAGCACCGCGGCGGCGGCCACCGCTACTGCCGCGCCCGCCACCACCTTGCCCAGGTTGCGTCTGACTAGCTCTCTCACTTACTCCCCTTTTCCCCCACGAGCCCCAAGAAGGGGCATACCGAGTATGTGGTCGGTCGGTTAGACGGGTTCAACTCCCGCGTGGTTGCCCCACTTTCGGGGAGACTCTGACCAAAGTGACCCCGGGCCGAGGGGGCGGTAGTGGAAGAGTCGTATGCATGCAGGTGTGGCCAGGGCAGGCGTATCCACTCGGTGCCACGTACGACGGCGCCGGCACGAACTTCGCGGTCTTCTCCGAGGCCGCCGACCGCGTAGAGCTCTGCTTGTTGCACGACGACGGCTCGGAGACCGCCGTCGAGCTGCGTGAGTCCGACGCGTTCGTGCTCCACGCGTACCTGCCCGGCGTGATGCCGGGCCAGCGGTACGGCTTCCGTGTGCACGGCCCGTACGCCCCCGCGCAGGGGCACCGCTGCAACTCGGCGAAGCTGCTGCTCGATCCGTACGCCCGCGCGGTCAGCGGCCGGATCGACTGGGGCGAGGAGGTGTACGGCTACCGCTTCGGCGCCCCGGACAAGCGCAACGACATGGACTCGGCGCCGCACATGATGACCTCCGTGGTGGTCAATCCATACTTCGACTGGGGCGACGACCGGCCGCCCCGCACCCCGTACAACGAGACCGTGCTCTACGAGGCCCACGTGAAGGGCCTGACCATGCGGCACCCGGATCTTCCCGCGGAGTTGCGTGGTTCGTACGCCGCGCTCGCGCATCCGGCGGTCATCGATCACCTCACGCAACTGGGAGTGACCGCCCTTGAGCTGATGCCGGTGCACCAGTTCGTGAACGACCACCGTCTGGTCGACATGGGTCTGAACAACTACTGGGGCTACAACACGATCGGCTTCTTCGCGCCCCACAACGCGTACGCCTCCTGGGGCGACCGGGGCGAGCAGGTACTGGAGTTCAAGCAGGCGGTGAAGGCGCTGCACGAAGCGGGCATCGAGGTGATCCTCGACGTCGTCTACAACCACACGGCCGAGGGCAACCACCTGGGCCCGACGCTCTCGTACAAGGGGCTGGACAACGCCTCGTACTACCGCCTGACGGACGATCCCCGCTACTACATGGACACCACGGGGACCGGCAACTCGCTCCTGATGCGGTCGCCGCACGTGCTTCAGATGATCATGGACTCGCTGCGGCACTGGGTCACGGACATGCACGTGGACGGCTTCCGCTTCGATCTCGCGGCCACGCTCGCCCGGCAGTTCCACGAGGTGGACCGCCTGTCGTCGTTCTTCGACCTCGTGCAGCAGGACCCCGTGGTGAGCCAGGTGAAGCTGATCGCCGAGCCGTGGGACGTCGGTGAGGGCGGCTATCAGGTCGGCAACTTCCCGCCGCTGTGGACCGAGTGGAACGGCATGTACCGCGACACGGTGCGCGACATGTGGCGGGGTGAACCGCGCACCCTGGCGGAGTTCGCCTCCCGGCTCACCGGGTCGTCCGACCTCTACCAGGACGACGGGCGGCGCCCCTTGGCGTCGATCAACTTCACCACCTGCCACGACGGTTTCACGCTGCACGACCTCGTCTCGTACAACGACAAGCACAACGAGGACAACGGCGAGAACAACCAGGACGGCGAGAGCCACAACCGCTCCTGGAACTGCGGCACCGAGGGCGAGACGGACGACCCGGACGTCCTGGAGCTGCGCGAGCGGCAGATGCGCAACTTCATCGCGACGCTGATGCTCTCCCAGGGCGTGCCGATGCTCAGCCACGGCGACGAGTTCGCCCGCACGCAAGGGGGCAACAACAACGCCTACTGCCAGGACAACGAGGTCGCCTGGGTGCGCTGGCCCCAGGGCGAGAGCACCCAGCTTGAGTTCACGCGCGCGATGGCGTGGCTGCGACGCGATCACCCGGTCTTCCGCAGGAGGCGGTTCTTCCACGGCCGCCCGGTCGAGGGCACGCACGACGAGCTGTCCGACATCGCCTGGTTCACGCCGGAGGGCGAGGAGATGACGCAGGAGGACTGGGACGCGTCGCAGGCACGGGCGCTGACGGTGTTCCTGAACGGCAACGCGATCTCCGAGCCGGGCACGCGCGGCGAGCGGATCGCCGACGACTCGTTCCTGCTGATGTTCAACGCGTCGGCGCAGCCGCTGGAGTTCGTGGTCCCGGTCAACCACGGCCGCCAGTGGCAGGTGGTCGTGGACACCGCGCGGGCGGACGGTGTGCCGCCGGACACGGGGCCGAAGGCGCGGGCCGGTGAGCGCCTGACGCTCGCCGACCGGAGCCTCACCGTCCTGCAGCGCCCCGCGTGACCACGGGGGTGGCGTTCGCGCTGTCGTCCGCCTGCGGGCGGGCGACGAGCGCGACCAGGAACGCGACGGCCGCGGCCGCGATGCCGAGCGCGAACGCCGCTCCGGGGCCGTAGGACTCGGCCAGGCGTCCCGCCACGGCGAGCGTGACCGCCTGGCCGCCGACGAAGGCGCTCGCGGCGAACGTCATCCCTTCGGCGAGCCGCTGCGGCGGACAGGAGCGCTCGGTGAGCGCGAAGCCGGTGATCAGGTTCGGGGCGTAGACGGCGCCGAACACGGTCACCACGAGGTACAGGCCCGTCATGCTGTCCGTCCACACCAGCGGCAGCGAGAGCACCGCCGCGGCGGCCGTCGCCACGCGCCAGCGCGCGTACAGGCCGAAGCGCTCGGGCAGCGCGGCCATGGAGAGCCCCACGACGGCGCTCATGACGCCCATGGCGGCATAGACGAGGCCCGCCTGGCCCGGCTGCCCCAACTCCTCGGTGAGGGCCGTGATGCCCGCTCCACAGGCGCCGAGCAGGACGCCGACGAAGACGAGCCCGACGCGTACGACGACGACCGCGCGCGGGAGCCGCTGCCGGCCGGCGCGCGGGCGTGGCTCCCCCGCTGCCTGTGTCGCCCGCACCGTCCGGCCCGTGGGGTGCAGCGCGAAGCCGGAGCCGCAGACTGCGACCAGGAGCGCGGCCGCCGTACAGGCGTACGCCGGGTGGCCCGCGACGGCCGCGAGGCCCACCAGGGCGGGGCCGAGCACGAAGGACAGTTCGTCCATGGTGCTCTCCAGGGACAGCACGGTATTGACCGTGCGATCGTCACCGCCCGCCCCGCGGACCAGCGGGACGGCGCGTGCGCGGGCCAGCGGGCCGATCCCCGGGATGCTCGCGCCGGCGAGCACGGCGAGGACGATCAGCGCGGGCGTGGGCAGCTCGATGAGGGCGCCGAGGGTGTACACCGCGATCGCCACGGCGTTGAGCAGCGAGAAGCCGAGGACGACGGGGCGCTGGCCGCGCCGGTCGGCGAGGCGGCCGACGAGCGGGCCCATGGTCACCTGGCCGAGCGCGAGCGCGCAGGCGACCACGCCGCCCGTGGCGAGCGATCCGCTGGTCTCGGTGACCAGCAGGACACTGCCGAACTGGATCATGGCCACGGGGAGCCTGCCGAGGAACGAGATCAGCGGAAGGAGCGCTCCGGTGTGCCCGATCACTTCCCGGTAGGTCTCCAGGAGTCCGGGTGCGCCCCGGTCCTCCCGTTGCTCGTCGCGTACGACCTGTGCTTTTGCAGCCATCGTCCGAAGCTAGCGACACCCTGACGCCCAGAAGCATGAGTCGATGGCACGAAAGCCCGCCAGGCGGGTACGTACGTTCGCATGACGCCTGAGCGCTCAGAACCCGCGGTTCCGCCGCCGCCCACCGCCACCTACCGGCTGCAGCTCCAGCCGGAGTTTCCCTTCGATGCCGCCGAAGCGGCCGTCCCGTACCTGGCATCGCTGGGAGTCTCGCACCTGCATCTGTCGCCGGTGCTCGAGGCCGTTCCGGGGTCCACGCACGGCTACGACGTCGTGGACCACGCGCGCGTGCGTGACGAGCTGGGCGGCGAGGAGGGGCTGCGGGCCCTTTCGCGCACCGCGCGGGCGCACGGTCTCGGCCTCGTGGTGGACATCGTGCCGAACCACATGGCGGCGGTACCGCGCCACAACCACGCCCTCTGGGAGGTGCTGCGGGAGGGCCCCGGATCGCCGTACGCGCGCTGGTTCGACATCGACTGGGACGCGGGCGGCGGGCAGGTGCTGCTTCCGGTGCTCGGGCGGGGCGTCGGGGACGAGCTGGAGCGCCTGCGGGTCGACGGGGACGTACTGCGCTACCACGAGCACGCGTTTCCCCTCCGTGACGGCACCGGGGAGCTGCCGTTGCCCCAGCTCCTCGACGCCCAGTGGTACCGGCTCGCTTGGTGGCGCCTTGCCCGTACGGAGCTCAACTACCGGCGGTTCTTCACCATTTCGGATCTCATCGGGGTGCGCGTCGAGGACCCGGAGGTGTTCGACGCGACGCACGCGAAGATCCTCGAACTGCTCCGGGAAGGGGTCGTGGAAGGGCTGCGGATCGACCACCCCGACGGGCTCGCGGATCCGGGGGCGTACCTCCAGCGGCTCCAGGAGGCCACGCGCGGGCGCTGGACGGTCGTCGAGAAGATCCTCGCCGACGGGGAGCAGCTGCCCGCCGCGTGGCCCGTCGCGGGCACCACCGGATACGACGCGCTGCGCCACCTCGACGGCCTCTTCACGGACCCGGCGGGGGCGGGCGAGCTCCTCGGTCAGTACCGGAGGTTCACCGCGCCCGAGGTGGACCGGGGCGGCGACTGGGACGCGACGGTGCGGCGCGCCGCGTACAAGGTGCTCACCCATGAGCTCGCCGCCGAGACCGACCGCCTCACGCGCGAGGCGACCGCGCTCTGCGCCGCGGACCCCGCGCTGCGCGACCACGCGCCGTGGGCGCTGCGCACCGCGCTCCTTGAGCTGCTCGTGCGGGTTCCCGTCTACCGGCCGTACGTCTCCGGGGGCGCCGAACCGGCTTCGGTCCTCACGGTGCGGGCCGCCGACGAGGCGAAGGCGGCCTTCGCGGTGCGGGAGGAGGCCGAGGCGGTCGATGTCGTACGGGACCTGGTGCTCGGGCGGCTGAGTTCGGGGCCCGCGCTCGACGGCTTCCGCGCGCGGTTCGCGCAGACCTCGTCGGCGCTGCGGGCCAAGGCGGTCGAGGACACGGCGTTCTACCGGCACGCGCCGCTCCTGTCGGCGGCCGAGGTGGGTGGCTCTCCCGAGCGTTCCGCGGTGGCTCCGGAGGCGTTTCACGCGTACTGCGCGCGCGTGCAGCGCGACTGGCCGTACGCGGGGACGGTGCTGACCACGCACGACACGAAGCGCAGCGCCGACGTGCGGGCGGGCATCGCCGTGCTCACGCAGTGCCCGGAGCGGTGGGCCGACCTCCTGGTCGACGTGACCGAGCAGACCGCGCGCTTGGGCGGCACCTGCGCGCCGGATCCCCAACTGGCGTGGGCGGCCTGGCAGACGGCCGTCGGCTTCGGCTTCCCCTACGACGAACGGCTGCAGAAGGCCCTGCTCAAGCATGTGCGCGAGGCGGGCCTGCACACCAGCTGGACCGAGCCGAACGAGGCGTACGAGAAGGCGGTGACGGCGTTCGTGGAGGCGGGCCCCTGCGGGCCGCCGCTCTACACCGTGGCGGAGTTCGCGGACGGGCTGCGGCCCCATGTGCGCGCGAACATCCTCGGGGCCACGCTGCTCCAGCTGACGATGCCCGGGGTTCCCGACCTCTACCAGGGGACGGAGGGCGAGTACCGGGCCCTGGTGGACCCGGACAACCGGCGGCCCGTGCGGTTCCAGCCGCATGTCCTGGAGTACCTGGAGCAGCACCGTGACCGCTGGGACCTCTCCGAGGAGAAGCTGGCGCTTACCGCGACCGCGCTGCGGCTGCGCAGGCGGCGCCCGGAGCTGTTCGGCGGCGCGGCGACGTACGAACCGCTGGCGGCGCGGGGCCCCGGCGCGGCGCACTGCGTGGCCTTCACGCGCTCCGGAGAGGTGATCACGGCGGTGACCCGGCTCTCCTTGCGGCTGGCCGACGCGGACGGCTGGGACTCGACGGAACTGGTGCTTCCGGAGGGGCGGTGGGCGGATCTGCTCACTCGGGGGCGGGAGTTCACCGGGCACGCGCGCGTGGAGGAGCTGTTCGGGGAGCTGCCGGTGGTGCTTCTGGAGCGGGTCTCCACAGGGCCGGAGGAAACAGCCTGAGCTGAGGCCTCAACAGGGGCGGACGAGTAGCCGGCGTGGCGCACGCGCCATGAGCCCCTGGGGCGCGGACCTGAAGCCGGGCGCCCAGCGCAGGCCCGGCATGACATCGAGCAGCGCCCGCAGGCCGCACTCGGCGGCGAGCCCGGCCAGGGTGGCGGCCGGGCAGAAGTGCCGTCCCGCGCCGAACGCGAGGTGCGCCGGGTCCGCGCGGAAGATGTCGAAGCGGTCGGGGTCGGCGAAGCGGAACGGATCGCGCCCCGCCGAGCCGACGAGGCAGGCCACGACGGCTCCCGTGGGCAGCGTGGTGCCGCCCAGGGCGATCGGCGCGGTCGCCCGGCGCAGTACGACGTGGGTGGGCGGGTCACGGCGCAGGGACTCCGCCCAGGCGCCGGGTATCAGCCCCGGGCGGGCGCGCACGAGTTCCAACTGGGCGGGGTGGTCGAGGAGATTGGCGAGGAAGGAGGCCAGCGCGAGCGCGGTGGCCTCGCCGCCGCCGGTGAGGAGCGTCCCGGCAAGACCGGTGACGGTCTCGTCGGAGAGCGCATGCCCGTCCACCCGGGCGCCGCACAGCACCGAGAGCAGGTCCGCGCCGGGACGGGCGCGCCGCCGCGCGACATGGGAGCGCAGCAGACCGCCCAGCTCCGGGTGGGAACCGCCGAGATGCGCAGGCCCCGTACGGCACCACTCCTGCACCCTCGCTGCCTCCTCCCAGGGCAGCCCGAGCGCGGCGTCGGCGCCCGCCGCG
>NZ_BAAAUG010000011.1:33808-42143 GCF_039533825.1 Streptomyces rectiviolaceus | reverse complement strand
GCTTCGGGCACGGCGAGCGCGCCGGGCGCGGTGGGGTCGAAGGGAATGGAGCCCACCACGACCGGGGCGTGGTTGCCCGCGCGCAGCTGCGCGTCGAGGGTGGCGGCGACCCGCTCCGTCAACGGCCGCTCGTCGTGCGGTACTTCGGCGGCCGTGCCGTGGGCGAGGAGGGTGCGGGTGGGCGACGCGAAGAACCGGGTGTCGCCGGGTCGGTAGGCGTCGAGCAGCGCGGTTGCCGCGCCGACGGCCCCGGGGGTGGTGGGGGCGGCGAATGCGACCACGTCGTTGGGGGGTGTCACGGATGACTCCTCGTCAAGTAGGGGAGGGCGGCGCGGCTTTCAGGCGCGCAGGGTGGCGCCGCCGTCCACGTACAGGTCGTGCAGGGTGATGTGCCTGGCCCGGTCGGAGACCAGGAAGGCGACCGCGTCGGCGATGTCGGAGGGGTCGGCGATCCGGCCGAGCGGGATGCCGACCCGGTACGAGGACGGGTCGCCGTCGATGACCCGGGCGGCGGCCTGCTCGTGGTCGCCCGCCCACAACTGCCGCTGCATGTCGGTGTGGGTGGAACCCGGCGACACGACGTTGCAGCGCACGCCGTCGCGGGCGACCTCAAGGCCGAGGCATTTGGTGAACATCGTGGCGGCGGCCTTGGATGCGGCGTACGCGGCCATCTGGGTGCGGGGCACCCCGGCGGCGTTCGAGCCGACCGTCACGATGGACCCCTTGCCCCGCGCGGTCATGCGCCGGGCCGCGGCGCGCGAGGTGTGGAAGACGCCGTTCGTGTTGACGGCGAAGGTCTCCGCCCAGTCGGTGTCGGTGAGTTCGACGACCGGGGCGGGCCGGAGGATGCCCGCCACGTTCACGAGGATGTCCAACGGCCCCACGGTGCGCTCGACTTCGTCGAACGCCGCGTCCACGGCGGCCGCGTCGGTGACGTCGAGGACCATGCCGGTGATGCGGCCGCCGCTCGCTGCCTGCGCCTGGACGTCCTGCGCCTGGACGCCTTGCTCCTGGACGCCCTCCTCCTTGACCTCGGGCGAAAGGTCGGCGGCCACGACCCGCGCGCCGCGCTCGGCGAGCGCGCGGGCCACGGCCTGTCCGATGCCCCGGCCCGCGCCGGTGACCAGGGCCACCCGCCCCGCGAGCTCAGGGTCGGTTATGCCGGAAGTCACTTGCCCATCGCCTTCTCGACGTCCTCCAGGACGGAGACGGCGGCCTGCGGGCCGCCCAGGCTGGTCCACTTCGAGCCGTCGATCTCGGTGGTGTGGTTCTTCTTGACCGCGTCGAGCTGCTTGTACGCGGCCTTGCCCTTCAGCTCCTCGAAGAGGTCGGCGTCCGGGCCCTTGGAGCCGAGCGTGCCGATGAACAGCCAGTCGGCGTCGATCTGCTTCAGGTCCTCGTCGCTGAGCGGGGTCGAGTGGCCCTCGCCCTTCTTGTTCTGGATGCCGGGCCGCTTGAAGCCGAGGTCCTTCAGGACGTCGGAGATGAACACGCCCTGCTGCATCACGGCGGTGCCCTTGGCGGAGTAGCGCGCGACGGAGACGCTCGCGCCCGCGTTGTCGCCGAGGTTCTTCTTCACGGCGGCGGCCTTGGTGTCGTAGTCCTTGAGGAACGCGTCGGCCTCGTTGGACTTGCCGAGCACCTTGCCGGTGATCTCCAGGGACTTCTTCCAGTCCTTGGTTCTGTCGATCGTGACGACCGTCGGGGCTATCGCCTTGAGCTGCTTGAGCACCTGCTGGTCGGCGAGCTGTCCCGCGAGGATGACGTCCGGCTTGGCCTGCAGGACCTTCTCGATGTCGGGTCCGGTCACCGCGCCGACGACCGGGATGTCCTTGGCCTGGTCGGCCAGATACTCGGGGGCGCCCTTCTGGCCGCGGCCCGCGGAGAGGCCGACGGGCTTGACCTTCAGGGCGAGGGCGGAGTCCAGGTCCATCTCGCTGAGCGCGATGACCTTCTTCGGATTGGCCGGAACCTTTACCTCCGCACCGGAGGCGTCGGTGACGGTGACGTCCTTCGCGGAGTTTTTGCCCTTGTCGCCGGATCCGGTGTCGTCGGACGAGTCCGAACCGCAGGCGGAGAGGGCGAGTGCGGAGGCCAGAGTGAGGGCCGCAACCGCGGTCAGCCGGGTGCGCGGGGAGTGGTTCGAGGACATGTCCGTGGTCTCCATGCTTCTGTAGTCCGGGGGTCAGTCCGGACATAAGGGTCATCCCTGGCCGTGTCGGGGCATGGCGAATTGACCCTGAGGGAACAGGGAGTTCGCCCACACCCCGAACCGGGGCTCCAGGTCAAGGTTAGGTTAGGCTAACTTCATGTTGGTTGCGCAAGGGGGGCCGGTCCCAACGTCCGGATCCAGACCTCCGATACCGGACTTGGCGAAGATGCATCGCCCCACGCTGTGGGCGGCTGCCGCCTTCGTTGTCCTGCTCCTTCTCCTCGGCTTGCTTTCGCTCCTGGTCGGGTCCGGGTCGACACCGATGGGCCGCGCCTGGGACTTCCTCACCGGGGATCCGTCCGCGCGGGCCGACGCCCAGATCCGGCTCGCGGTCATGGACGTACGCCTTCCGCGTACGCTCGCCGGAGCCCTGGTCGGTGTCGCGCTCGGCGCGGCGGGCTGCCTCCTGCAGGCCGTCACGCGCAATCCACTCGCCGAGACCGGTCTGCTCGGGGTCAACTCGGGTGCGGCGCTCGGTGTCGTGATCGGCCTGACGTACTTCGAAGTGACCTCCGCCTACGGCGTGTTGGTGTGGGCCCTGGTCGGCGGCATGGCCGCGAGCGCGGTGGTCCTTCTGCTCGCCGCGTCCGGGCGGGCCGCGGGCTCGCCGCTGCGGCTCGTCCTCGCGGGATCGGCGCTCGGCGCGACGTTCCACGGCATGACGTCGTACGTCCTGCTCGGCACGCAGTCGACCTTCGACACCTACCGCTACTGGACCATCGGTTCGCTGGCGGGCATCAAGACGTCGGAGACGTACCCCTTGATCCCGCTGATCGCGGTCGGCCTTCTCATCGCCTTCTGCTGCGTACGCCCGCTCTCCGCCCTCGCGCTCGGCGACGACAGCGCACGCTCGCTCGGGCACCACCCGGGGCGCATCCGCCTGATCGTGGCGGCGGCGGTGACGCTGCTCGCGGGCTCGGCGGTCGCCCTCGCGGGGCCCATCGCCTTCCTCGGCCTCCTCGCCCCGTACGCGGCGCGGGCCGTCACCGGCCCCCGGATGGCTGGCCAGTTGGTGCTCTCCGCGCTGGTCGCCGCGAACGTGATGATCGCCGCCGACCTGCTTGCCAGGATCGTGATCCGCCCCTGGGAGACCCCGGTGAGCGTGCTTCTCGCGTTCATCGGCGGCCCGTTGCTGATCTGGATCGCCCGGTCGCAGCGGATGTCCACGGCGGGGGTGGCCGCGTGAGCGCCGAGGGCATTCCTGAGGGGGCGGAGGGCGCGGGGCACGGCGGGGCGTCGGGGTTGGCGCCGGGGTCCGTGCCGGGTTCTGTGCCGGACCGTGCCCCGGGTTCTGTGCAGGGCCGTGCCCCGGACGCCGTGTCGGACCGTGCCCCGGACCGCGTTGGGGACGCCACGTCGGCGCGCGCGTCACACCGCGCGTCGGGCTCGGCATCGGGCTCGACATTGGGCTCGGCATCGGGCGGTGTGCAGGATTCCGCACCCGGCGCCGAGGTCGGCAGTCCGCCGGGTTCCGTTCACGGCGGTGCGCAGCGCCCCGCCGACATCACCCCGCCCGACTCCACCGCCGTACGCGTCGGCACCTTCTCCTGGCTCTTCCCCTACCGCAGCGCCCTCGCCGCCGTCGGGCTCACGCTGGTGATCGCGGCGGTCGTCTCGCTCGCCACCTTCGCGAGTTCCACGGGAATGAGCTTCTCCGAGAGCCTCTCCGGACTGCTCGGAACCGGGGACTCCGCCACCGTCATGCTCGTCCAGGACTTCCGGCTTCCACGGATCGCCGTGGGGCTCATGGTCGGGGCGGCGCTCGGCATCGCCGGATGCCTGACCCAGACGCTCGCCGGGAACCGGCTCGCCACCCCCGACATCATCGGCGTCAACGAAGGCGCCACCGCGGCCGTCGTCGCCTCCGTCGTCGGCTCGTCCACCGGCATGATCGGCGACTGGTGGCTCGGGCCGCTCGGAGCCGCCGCCGCGGCCATGGTCGTCGTCGCCTGCGCGGGCGGTGCGGGCAGCGGGGGATACCGGATCCTCGTCGTCGGCATCGGCGTCTCCACCGTCATCGGCGCCGTCACCGACCTCGTCATGTCCCGCGAGAACGACAACACCGCGGGCGGCGTCTTCCTCTGGACGGTCGGCTCGCTCAGCGGCCGTGACTGGACCGTCGGTACGCCACTCTCACTCATCCTGCTCGTCCTCGTCCCGCTGTCCCTCGTCGCGGGCAGCCGCCTCCAACTCCTGCGGTTCGACGACGACATGGCGGCCACCCTCGGAGTCAACGTCCGCCGCGTGCGCGCCGTGACGCTCGCGCTCGCCGTCGCCCTGTCCGGCGTGGCGGTCGGCATCGGCGGGCCCATCGCGTTCGTCGCGCTCGCCGCGCCCGTCGTAGCCACCCGGCTGAGCGGCCCGACCCGCGTCCCGATCATCGGCTCGGCCCTGGTCGGCGCGGCCCTCGTGGGCGCCGCCGACGCACTCGGCCGCGTCGTCGCCCCCGTGGAGATCCCGGTCGGCGTCATCACCAGCGTCCTTGGCGGACCCTTCCTCCTCTGGGTCCTCTTCGGCAAGAACTCCGAGCAGCAGACCGGAAAGGCCTGACCCCCGTGCAACTGACCGTCGAGGCGCTCACCTCCGGCTACCCCGGCCACGCGGCCGCCGTGGACGGCGTCGACCTGACCATCCCCAGCGGGCAGGTCGCCGCCATCGTCGGCCCCAACGGCTGCGGCAAGTCGACACTGCTCCGCTCCATCTCCCGCCTCCACAAGCCGAGTTCGGGGACGGTGCGCGCCGGGGACGAGGACGTGTGGCGGCTCACCCAGCGCCGCGCGGCCCACCGCATCGCGCTGCTCGCCCAGTCCCCGCAGGCCCCCGAGGCGGTCACCGTCGCCGGACTCGTCCGCTACGGCCGCCACCCCCACCAGGGCCTGTTCCGCCAGTGGTCGCGCGAGGACGAGGCCGCGGTGCGCGAGGCCCTCGAGGCCACCGGCACCACGGACCTCGCCACGCGCCGCCTCGACCACCTCTCCGGCGGTCAGCGGCAGCGCTGCTGGCTCGCGATGGTCCTGGCGCAGCAGACGCCGATCGTGCTCCTCGACGAGCCGACCAGCGCCCTGGACCTCGGCCACGCGGTCGAAGTCCTGTCCCTGGTAAGGGAGGTGGCCGCCGCGGGCCGCACGGTCGTCATGGTCCTGCACGACCTGGCGAGCGCGGCCCGTTACGCCGACACCGTCATCGCCATGAACGCGGGCAAGATCGTCGCGAACGGCCCGGCCCGCGAGGTGGTGACCGCCGAGCTGGTCAAGGAGCTGTACGGGATCGAAGCGGACATCCTCCGGGCACCGGGCGACGGCTCCCCGGTGGTCGTACCGACGATGACCGCGAAGGCATCCACGGCGGCGCCCGAAGAGGCCTCCGCCGCGGCCCCCACCACGGCCCCGGCGAGGGCGGCTGAGCGGGGCTGATTTGCGAAGGCGCCCGGCCCCCGCGAAGGCGCCCGGGGAGGCGTCCGAGGGGGCGCCCGCGGAAACGCCTGGAAGGGCCCGGAGGAGGGGCTCGAAGAGACGGCAGATTGGGCCTCTGAGGCGCCCCGCCTCCATGCCCGAGCGGACGTCCGAAGAGGCCGCCCCCAGCGCGGCCCCGCGAAGGCGCCCGGCGCCCGCGAAGGTGCCCGGGGAGGCGCCCGAGGGGGCGCCCGCGGATACGCCTGGAAGGGCCCGGAGGAGGGGTCCGAAGGGACGGCCGATTGGGCGTCTGAGGGGCGCCTGCCTCCATGCCCGAGCGGACGTCCGAAGAGGCCGCCCCCAGCGCGGCCCCGCGAAGGCGCCCGGCGCCCGAGGGGCGCCGACGAAAAGAATGCGCTGGCAGGCGCCCGTAAAGGGTGCCGCACACGCACCCGCATCCGCGAAGGCGGCTAAGCGCGGCTGGCGGCGAGGTCCGCGGCTGTCCACGCGAGCCCCACGGCCCCGTCGATCAGGATCTGTTCGGCGAGGGGTGTGGCCGCCGCGGCGGCGAACTTCGGCTGGTGCGGGCTGTACCCACCCCCGCTGATGTCAAGGACGTCCGCGGCTGGCGGCGAAGTCCGCGGCCGTCCACGCGAGCCCCACGGCTCCGTCGATCAGGGTCTGTTCGGCGGGAGGCGTGGCGGCCGCGGCGGTGAAGTCCGGCTGGTGCGGGCTGTACCCACCCCCGCTGATGTCAGGGACGGCCGCGGCTGGCGGCGAAGTCCGCCGCTGTCCACGCGAGCCCCACCGCCCCGTCGATCAGGGCCTGTTCGGCGAGAGGCGTGGCCGCCGCGGCGGCGAAGTCCGGCTGGTGCGGGCCGCAGCCGCCCCCGCTGATGTCAAGGACGGGGTGGATCGACGGCACGACGTGCGAGACGTTGCCCATGTCCGTGGACGCGAAGGGCCCGCGCCGCTGCGGTTCCGGCCGCCCGAGGGCGCGGGCGTTCGCCTCCCACAGCGCGACGAGACCGGCGTCGGACCGGAAGTCGAGATAGTCGGGCGCGGGCTGCTCAAGCTCCACCGAGCACCCGGCCGCAAGCGCCCCCGCCCGGAAGCAGTCCGCCACCCGCTCCCGCAGCTCGCGCAGCTCGTCGACGGACGGAGTCCGCAACGCATAGGCGGCACTCGCCCGTTCGGGAATGGCGTTGAGCGCGGTCCCGGCCTCGGTGGTGATCCCGTGCACCTTCCACTCCCCGGGCAGCTGCTGCCGGAGCAGTCCGAGCGCCACCTGCGCCACGGTCAGCGCGTCGGCCGCGTTCCGCCCGTCCTGCGGGTTGAGCGTGGCGTGCGCGGACTTGCCCGTGTACGTCGCCGACAGCGCCCCCATCGCGTACGAATGGAAGTCGGCCACCTCGAAGGGGCAGGGGTGGATCATCATCGCCGCGTCGACCCCTTTGAAGGCCCCGGCGTCGAGCAGCAGCGCCTTCCCGGCGCCGCTTTCCTCGGCGGGCGTCCCCAACACTCGGACGGTGAGCCCGAGTTGATCGGCGACCGGGGCCAGCCCGAGCGCGGCCCCCACGCCCGCCGCCGCGATCAGATTGTGCCCGCAGGCGTGCCCCATGCCGGGCAGCGCGTCGTACTCGCAGGCAAGCGCGACGGTCACGGGCCCGGAACCGATGGTCGCCTCGAAGGCGGTCTCGAGCCCGTACGCGGGAGCGGTCACCGCGAAGCCGTGCCCGCGCAGCACGTCAGCGCACCAACCGGCGGCCCGCCGCTCCTCGAACGCGATCTCCGGATGGGCGTGGATCCGCCGACTGAGCCCGACGAGCTCGTCCCGCACCTCGCCGATCCGAGCCCGGATCTCCTCCTTGAGCCCGTCGCCTGCCACGCGTCCTCCTCGTCACTGCCGCCGACACCCGGCCCGGACAGCTTACGGTCGGCCACCCACAGGATCGGACGGGCGTCAGACCGGCAGCAGACGCCCGATCAGCGCGCTGAGCTGCCGCGCGTTGCGGCACTCGTACATCTCCACGAACTCCGCGTAGGTCCCGGCCGCCGAGTCGCCCGTCTGCCACTGGGCGCGGCCCTCCGGGTTGAGCCAGTACACCTGGCGGGCGCGCGATGCGATGGTGCGCAGGGCGGGGACGTTCGGGTCGCTCATGTTGGTGCGGGCGTCGCCGAGCACGAAGACCGTGGAGCGCGGAGTGACCGCTTCGGTGTAGCGCTCGGCGAACTCGCCCAGGGAGGAGCCGTAGTCGCTGCTGCCGTGGTAGCCGGTGACCGCCGCTCCCGAGATGATGCGGCTGCCCAGGCCCTCGGGGTCGGCCGTGCCGCGCGCGATGAGGTCGGTGACCTCGTCGACGCGGTTGACGAAGGCGAAGACCCGCACCTTGCTGAACTGGTCGTGCAGCGCCTGGACGAGCAGCATCGTGAAGTTGGCGAAGCCCGCCACGGAGCCGGACACGTCGCACAGCAGGACCAGTTCGGGGCGTGCGGGGCGGCGGCGTCGCAGGACCGGGCGCATCGGGATACCGCCCGTCGAGAGGGAGCCGCGCAGCGTTCTGCGCAGGTCGATGTGGCCGCGGGCCGCACGGCGGCGGCGTGCGGCAAGGCGCGTCGCCAGTTTGCGGGCCAGCGGCTGGACCGTCCTGCGCAGTTCGTCGAGCTGGGCGCGGCCCGCGATGAGGAAGTCGACCCGGTCGGCGGTCGGGGCGGTGGCCCGCCGCGCGAT
>NZ_BAAAUG010000011.1:0-33792 GCF_039533825.1 Streptomyces rectiviolaceus | reverse complement strand
CTACGATCCGACTTCGCTCGGCGACCCGGCGGCGCGCTTCGGTGCGTACCGCGCCGCGGAAGTCCTCGATGCGGCGGCGGATCTCGTCCGCGGTGAGGCGGTCGGTGAACTCGGCGTCGGCGGCGGCCCCTTGGCGGATTCCGGCCAGGACACGGGCGAGCAGGGTCTCCGGACGGAGCCGGGACAGCGTCTGGTGCGACGACCAACCGTCCGAGCCTCCCGTACCTCCTGACCCGGGCCGCGTTCCGTATCCGCCCATGCCGTCCACCGCCTCGGCCGCCAACTGGGCAAGCAGCGCCCGGTCGTTGGCGGCGAGCGCGGCGGCCAGGCGGTCACGCAGGTCGTCCCTGTCGAAGTCCTGCCCTGTGCCGGAGCCGCCCCATGCGTCCGGAGCGCCGATACCTCGCGGAAAGTACAGGTCGAAGACCGGATCGAAGACCGGCCGCTGGCCCTCGCTGTGCAGCAGCGCGGCGGCGAGCCCCTCCCGCACCCGCTCCCGGTCGGCAAGGCCGAGTGCCTCAAGCGCCTGCCCGGCGTCCACCGTCTCGCCCGTGCCGATCCGGATGCCGTGCGAGCGCAGCGCCTGCACCAGAGCGGTGAGCCGCTCCGTGACCCCGGTCGAGAACGGGGTCACATCGCGTCCAGGTCCAGCTTGGCCGCCGCCTTCAGCACGTCGTCCTGGTGCTTGAGGACGACGCCGAGAGTGTCGCGCACGACGTCCTCGTCCAGGGAGTCGGCGCCGAGGGCGAGGAGCGTACGGGCCCAGTCGATGGTCTCCGCGACCGACGGCACCTTGCGCAGGTCCATGGCGCGCAGCGCGCCGACCACGCGTACGACGGACTGGGCGAGCGCCTCGTCGAGTCCGGGCACCTTCAGGCGCACGATGCGCCGCTCCAACTCCTCGTCGGGGAAGCCGATATGGAGGAAGAGGCAGCGCCGGCGCAGCGCCTCGGACAGCTCGCGGCTCGCGTTCGAGGTGAGGACGGTGAAGGGGCGGCGGGTGGCGGTGATGGTGCCCAGCTCGGGGACCGTGACCTGGAAGTCGCTCAGGACTTCGAGGAGCAGCCCCTCCACCTCGACGTCCGCCTTGTCGGTCTCGTCGATCAGGAGCACCTTCGGCTCGCTGCCGCGGATGGCGGTGAGCAGCGGGCGCGGCAGCAGGAACTCCTCGCTGAAGATGTCCGTGCGCGTCTCGTCCCACGACTCGTCGCGGCCCGCGGTGATGCGCAGGAGCTGCTTGGCGTGGTTCCACTCGTAGAGCGCGCGGGACTCGTCCACGCCCTCGTAGCACTGGAGGCGGACCAGGCGCGCGTCCGCGACCTCGGCGACGGCCTTGGCCAGCTCGGTCTTGCCGACGCCCGCCGGGCCCTCCACGAGGAGCGGCTTGCCCAGGCGGTCGGCCAGGAAGACGGTGGTGGCGACGGCCGCCGAGGCCAGATAGCCCGTCTCGGCGAGCCGCGTGGCGACATCGTCCACGGATGTGAAGAGCAACGGGGCCTCCGGCTTGTGCTGGTGAGCGGTCTGGCTGGTGAGCGGACTGAGCGCAAGAGCGGGTCGTGTGGGTAAGCGACCGCTTACCCGCACGACGGTAAGCGGCTGCTTACGCCACCTGATCAGTCCGCCGGGCCACTCCACAACGGTGCCGCCGCGTTTGCGTCGAACGTCACGTGCGGCGTAACGCCAGGGCCCCGGCACCCGCCGCGGCCTGCTGGGTCCAGTTCCGAGACCCACCGGGCTCCGTGGCGCCTTCTCGTATCCTTACGGCATGAGGCGGACCTCCTTTGCCGACTGGCCCTGCTCCATCGCCCGCACCATGGACCTGCTGGGCGACTGGTGGACCCCGCTCGTGCTGCGCGAGGCGTTCTACGGGATCAAGCGGTTCGACGTCTTCCAGCAGGAGCTGGGCATCGCGCGCAACACCCTGACCGACCGGCTGCGCCGCCTGGTCGACGAGGGCCTGATGGAGAAGCGCGCCTATCAGAGCGAGCCGGTCCGCTACGACTACGTGCTCACCGAGAAGGGCCGCGACTTCTTCGGCGTGCTCGCCGTGATGAACAGCTGGGGCAACCGGTGGCTGAGCGGTGACGAGGGGGCACCGGTCGTCTTCGAGCACGACCGCTGCGGGCACGAGACCGAGGCCGAGGTCGTCTGCGGCCACTGCAAGGAGCCGATGTCGGCCGCGGACACACATCCGCGCCTCGGCCCCGGCTACCCGGCGCGGCTTGCCGAACGGCCGGACATCCGGGACCGCTTCAGCCGCTGAACCCCCTGTACCGCTGTTGCGGGCAGCACCAGCAGCACCCTTGACGAGTGAGTCTATCTACGCAACTCTCGTGGTCAGCGAGGCGAGGATGACAACAGAGAGAGGCGGCCCACGATGGAGTGGACAGGCGCGTGCTACGCGGACAAGCCGACGGCCGAGGTGCGCACACGGATCGCCGCGTCACCGGAACGCGTGTGGGAGCTCGTCTCCGACATCGGCCTGATGCCCACGCTGAGCACGGAGCTGCGGTCGGTCGAGTGGCTGGACGGGGCGACCTGGCCCGCCCTTGGGGCCCGGTTCCTCGGCCGCAGCGAACACGCGTCGTTCGGCGCGTGGGAGACCACGTCGTACGTCGTGGAGTGCGAGGCCCCGCGCGTGTTCGCCTGGGCGGTCGAGGATCCCGAACGGCCCAGCGCCGTATGGCGGTTCAGCATCGGGGCGGCGGACGACGGCGGCACCGAGCTCACCCAGTGGATGCAGATGGGTCCCGGCCGCTCGGGGCTGTCGTACGCGATCGACCGGATGCCGGAGAAGGAGCAGAAGATCGTGTACGTGCGCATGCGGGAGTTCGAGCAGAACATGGCGGCGACGCTGGACGCGATCAAGAAGCTGGCCGAGGGAGCCGCTTCCGAGGGCGCCGCTACCGAGGGTGACGCTTCCGAGGGGGCGGGCGCGTGATGCGTACGTCGACGACCATCGAGGCGTCCGGGGCGAACTGGCGGGAGACCGTCGACTTCGTCACCGAGGCCGAGAAGCTGGGCATGGACATCTGCTGGGTCGCCGAGGCGTGGGGCTCCGAAGCGCCCTCCCCGCTCGGCTACCTGGCCGCGCGCACCGAACGCATGCTGCTCGGCTCCGGCATCATCCAGCTCGCGACCCGGACCCCGGCCGCCATCGCCCGCGCGGCGATCACCCTCTCGAACATCTCCGGGGGCCGTTTCGTCCTCGGGCTCGGCCCGTCCGGACCACAGGTGATCGAGGGCCTGCACGGAGTGCCGTTCGCGCGGCCGCTCACCCGCATGCGGGAGACCGTGGAGATCGTCCGCCAGGCGGCCACGGGGGAGAAGATCTCGTACGCGGGACGGGAGTTCACCATCCCGCTGCCCGGGGGCGATGCGAAGCCCATGCGCCTGTCCATGCGCTCCGAGCACGAGCTGCCCATCTACCTCGCCACCCTCTCGCCCAAGATGCTGCGCCTGACCGGTGAGATCGCCGACGGCTGGCTGGGCACCAGCTTCGTCCCCGAGGGCGCCAAGGAGGCCTACTTCGACCACCTCGACGCGGGCCTCGCAGCCTCCGGCCGTACCCGCGGCGACCTGAACATCTGCCAGGGCGCCGAAGTGGCCTTCGCCGACGACGAGGACGCGCTGCGCACGATGGTCGCGAGCCGCAAGAAGGAACTCGCCTTCAGCCTGGGCGGCATGGGCTCGGCCACCACCAACTACTACAACAGCGCCTACAGCAGGCAGGGCTGGGCCGACGTCGCTGCGGAGGTCCGCACCCGCTGGCAGTCCGGCGACCGCGACGGCGCGGCGGCTCTGGTCACCGACGACATGGTCCTCGCCACCACCCTCATCGGCACCGAGGACATGGTCCGCGAACGGCTGAGGGTGTGGCGCGAGGCGGGTGTGGACACGGTCCGCTTCTACCCGGCGGGCGAGAGCCTGGAGGCGCGGCTCACGACTCTGGGGCGGGCGATCGAGCTGGTGCGGGAGGTGGAGGAGGTGCGGGAGGTGCAGGAGGTAGGGGAGCGGGGGAGCACTACGGCCGCTCGGCCGTCAGGCGCCACAGCGACGTGACCTCCGCCGCGCGGGCCGCGTGCAGGGGGTCCGCGGGGTCGGACGCGCGGGGGTGGCGGGGCCGGATGTCGAGGCGGTCCGCCACACGCAGGCCCGCCGCCGCGATGGCCGAGTGGAGCTCGCCGGGCGCTCGCAGGCCCAGCAGCTCCGCCAGGTCGGACATGATCAGCCAGCCTTCGCCGCCGGGCAGCAGATGAGCGGCCAGGCCTGCCAGGAAGGCGTGGAGCATGGCGCCCCCGGGGTCGTACACGCCTTGTTCCAGCGCGGAGTTGGGCTTCGCGGGCAGCCAGGGCGGGTTGCATACGACGAGGGCGGCCCGGCCCGGCGGGAAGAGTTCGCCGCCGGTGGTGATCTCCACCTGGCCGGTCAGGCCGAGGCGGCTCATGTTCGCGCCGGCGCAGGCCACCGCGCGGGGGTTGTTGTCGGTGGCCACGACATGGCGGACTCCGCGCCGGGCCAGGACCGCGGCGAGGACTCCGGTGCCGGTGCCGAGGTCGAAGGCCGGTCCGCCGAGTGACACCGGGCCGGGCAAGGGCGCCTGCGCCACCAGGTCGACGTACTCGCCCCTGACCGGGGAGAAAACGCCGTAATGTGGGTGGATCCGGGCACCGATCGCGGGCACGTCCACGCCCTTCGTACGCCACTGGTGCGCGCCGAGCACACCGAGCAGCTCCCGCAGCGAGACGACCGACGAGGTCGGCAGGGGCAGGCCGTACGCCTCCTCGCAGGCGGCCCGCACATCCGGCGCCCTGCGCAGGGCGACTGAGTGGTCGGCGTCCAGCGGCACGAGGAGTCTGCCGAGCACGCGGGCCCGGTGGCCACTGGCGCGGCGCTGGAGGTGGAAGGCCGCCGTCGGTGACGGGGCCGCTGAGGGGGCCTTGCGGTTGCGGTCGACCCGCCGTCCCATCGCCTGGAGCAGCTGGCGCGCCTGGTGGTAGTCGCCCTGCCACAGCAGGGCGGTGCCTTCACAGGACAGTCGGTGGGCGGTGGACGCGTTCATGCGGTCGTCGGCCGGGACGACACGACGAGGCGCCGGCATTCCGGTCTCGGAGTGCCAGCGGGCGGTGTGCTCGGCGTCGCCGTCGATCCAGTGGATCTCAGACACAAATACTCCTCAGAGAGTGAACGTGCAGGGGCACGAACAGCACTTCGACGAGGAGCCGGAGCGATCGGCTCAGGACGGGTGGTGCGGCCCCCGCGTCGAAGCGCGGGAGGCGTCGCCGAGCACCAGGCCGGGCACTGTGCCGAGCGTCATGACGGGCTCCTTGAGGAGATGGGCCGTGAGTAAGTGAATGTCTCATGCCGGGCGGCGGCCGGGCAACCGGATCGCCTGCCCCGACGTCGCCACCCCTACCGGGCCTGACCAGCACGTCCGATGATCCTCAACTACTGGGCGAGCAGGGCCTGTTGGCTCCGGGAACCCCTTGATCTAACCTGGGAGCCGCCTGAGGGGGAGACGAATGAGCGGAAGCGTCGAGTACACCCGGGACAGTGAACGGCCGGCTCCGGCGGGCAAGGGGGAGCGGGTCGCCGACTGGGCGGACGGCCGCCTCGGCATCAATACGCTGGCCAAGAGCCAGATGCGCAAGATCTTTCCCGATCACTGGTCCTTCATGTTCGGGGAGATCTGCCTCTACAGCTTCCTGATCCTGATCCTCACCGGGGTCTGGCTCACGCTCTTCTTCGAACCGAGCGGCTCCGAAGTCATCTACGACGGCGTCTACACGCCGCTCAAGGGCATCCAGGTGACCCGGGCGTTCGAGTCCACGGTCGACATCAGCATGGAGGTGCGCGGCGGTCTGCTGATCCGGCAGATCCACCACTGGGCCGCGATCGTCTTCGTCGCCGCCATGCTCGTGCACATGATGCGGGTGTTCTTCACCGGCGCCTTCCGCAAGCCGCGTGAGGTCAACTGGCTGTTCGGCTGGACGCTGCTGTTCCTCGGGATCATCACCGGCCTCACCGGCTACTCGCTCCCCGACGACCTGCTCTCGGGCACGGGCATCCGCTTCGCGCAGGGTGCGATCCTGTCCGTCCCGGTCGTGGGGACGTATCTCTCCTTCTTCCTCTTCGGCGGAGAGTTCCCGGGTGACGCGATCATTCCGCGGCTTTTCAGCGTGCACGTGCTGCTGCTACCGGGGATCATGCTGGGGCTCGTCGTCGCCCACCTGATCCTGGTCTTCTACCACAAGCACACCCAGTTCGCCGGGCCCGGAAAGACCGAGAAGAACGTAGTCGGGGCGCCCTTCCTGCCCATCTACATCGCCAAGGCGGGCGGCTTCTTCTTCCTCGTCTTCGGCGTCCTGGCGATCATGGGCGCGGTCGCCACGATCAACCCCGTGTGGGTGATCGGGCCCTACCGCCCGGATCTGGTCTCCACGGGCGCTCAACCCGACTGGTATCTGGGCTTCTCCGAAGGCCTGATCCGGGTGATGCCAAGCTGGGAGATCAACGCCTGGGGGCACACGCTCGAACTGGGTGTCTTCATCCCGTTCTCGCTCTTCCCGCTGATCCTGATGGCGATCGCCGTCTATCCGTTCATCGAGGCCTGGGCCACCGGCGACAAACGGGAGCATCACATCGCGGACCGGCCGCGCAACGCTCCTGTGCGCACCGGGCTCGGCGTGGCGTGGCTGACGCTGTTCGCCGTACTGATGGTCGGCGGCGGCAACGACATCTGGGCCACGCACTTCCATCTCTCCATCAACGCGATCACATGGTTCGTGCGGATCGCCTGCTTCGTCGGGCCGGTGCTCGCCTTCTACGTCACGCACCGATGGTGCATGGGGCTGCAGCTCCGCGACCGCGAGAAGGCGCTGCACGGCCGGGAGAGCGGCACGATCAAACGGCTGCCGCACGGTGAGTACGTAGAGGTCCATGTGCCCCTCTCGCAGGGCGAGTTGTACACCCTGACCGCGCACGAGCAGCCCAAGCCGTACGAGATCGGCCCGGAGGTCGACGCGCAGGGAGTGGCCCGCAAGGTTTCCCGGGGCGAGCGGCTGCGGGCGCGCCTCGGGAAGGCCATGTACGGACCGTCGGCGCAGGTTCCCAAGGCGACGCCCGAGGAGTACCTGGAGATCCAGCAGGGCGGCGGGGACGGGCACCACTGACGGCGCGGCCGGGTCGCCGTCACTTCGTCAGGAGCCACCAGACCCGGTCGTAGGCGAGGGCGTGGTAGACGACGACGGCGGCGAGGAACCAGCGGGCGGTCCTGCGGAGCTCCAGGTGGTGGAGGGCCGCGACCGCCCCCAGGAACACGGCGAGTTCGAGGAGCAGCCGGACCGGGCCCGGCGTCTCGAAGTCGGTCTCGCCCGAGCGTGACTCGTCGCCCGAGACGGCGAAGGCACCCCAGGCCCAGCCGACGAGGACGGGTAACGCGACGACGGTGATCCACCGCCAGGGCGATGGCGTCCTGCGCCATGCCCACAGGCCGAAGCAGCCCAGCGCGAAGAGTTCGAAGAGGAAGCGGATCAGCAGCATGGCCGGGTTGTAGGCCAGGGCGATGGTGGTCAACGTACCCCCCAGATAGGTGACTTGAGGTGCAGCGTAATTGCGCCGGGGGAGTTGCGAGCACGCACTGCTCGATCGGCGAGGATCACACCACGCGGCGTCAGCTCTGCGGTTAGCCTCACGGAGTGACACAAGTACCCGAGAAGAAGCCGAAGCTGTACGCCATCAGTGATCTGCATGTCGCGTACGACGACAACCGGAAGTTCCTCGAGTCCCTGCGCCCGGAGACCGACGAGGACTGGCTGATCGTCGCGGGGGACACCGCCGAGCGCATGGCCGACGTCGAATGGGCGCTGCGCACCCTCACCGAACGCTTCGCCAAAGTGGTGTGGACTCCGGGCAATCACGAACTGTGGACGCCCCGCGACGACCCGAACCAGCTGCGCGGCGATGCCCGCTACCGCCATCTCGTGGACCTGTGCCGCTCCTTGGGTGCCGCGACACCCGAGGACCCCTACCCCATCTGGCGCGGCGACGGCGGCCCCGTCACCGTGGCCCCGCTGTTCCTGCTCTACGACTACACGTTCCGCCCCGAAGGCACACACACGAAGCGGGACGCGTTGGAGGCGGCCCACACCGCGGGCATCGTCTGCACCGACGAGGTGCTCCTGCGCCCCGACCCCTACCCGAGCCTCGACGACTGGTGCCGCGCCCGCGTGGCGTGCACCGAGGAGATGCTCGCCCGGCGGACGCCCGGCCTGCCCACGGTCCTGATCAACCATTGGCCGCTGGTGCGCGACCCCACCCGGATCCTGCACTACCCGGAGTTCGCCCTGTGGTGCGGCACCGAGCTGACGGCCGACTGGCACGTGAAGTACGAGGCGGCGGCGGTCGTCTACGGCCATCTGCACATCCCCCGCACCACCTGGCACGACGGAGTCCGCTTCCAGGAGGTCTCGGTCGGCTACCCCCGCGAGTGGCAGCGCGACCGGCACCCCGACCCGCGACTCCGCCAGATCCTGCCGGAGCCCAGGGACGCCGGCTGATCAGCGGGGCCGGGGCGCGTCAAGACGGCGGGCGAGATCGACGAGGTCGGCGATGCGCAGCGTCCGGTCCGGCTCCGAGCCGGGGACCGGGACGTGCAGGGGAGCCGTCCAGTCGGTGGATATGGCGGCGAGGCCGTGGCGGGCGCCGGCCAGGGCGCCGGTGACCGCGGCCACGGTGTCCGTGTCGCCGCCCAGGTCGACCGCCGCGCGCACCGCGTCCTCGTACGACGCCGTGGCGCGCAGCGCCCACACGGCCGAGCCCAGACAGGGCCAGACGGCGCCGTTGAACTCGGTGGCGTCGTCGGGGTGCCAGTAGGGGGTCAGGGCGAGCGCGTACCGGTCGCGGTGGTCCGGGTGGACCAGGGCCAGTGTTTCCGCGATGTGGTCCAGCGGATCGGCGCCTTCCAGCGTCAGCCGCAGCAGTTCGTGGAAGATCGCCGTACCCTCCCATGCCGCACGGTCGCCGTGGGTGAGGGCGGCGATGCGGCGGGCGGCGTCCATCGTGGCCGCCTGTCCTTCGCGGGCGAAATAGAGGGCTGCCGTGGTGGCCCGCATGAGCGAACCGTTGCCCGCGGCCCGCGTGTTGACCTGGAAGTGGATCTGGGCGGCGAGGTCCCACGGCATGCCGTTGGTGAGGACGTCCTCCGTCTGGAGGCCGATGTCCTTGGGCTCGGCCGCCGCCCACCGCTGGAACCGGCCGAAGATGTCGGGCAGGTCGAGACCCGCGTACGCGAGCAGCGAGTCGGCGACGTGCACGGCCATCTGCGTGTCGTCCGTCGCCTCCCCGGCGTCCCAGCCGCCGCCACCGCACATCTCCCCGCCTTGTCCAGGCTCCGGGAAGCGCGCCGAGAAGTCACCCGCGAGCCCGAACTCGAAGGGCGCTCCCAGCGCGTCTCCCACGGCGGAGCCGACGAGGGCGCCCGCGGCGCGCTGGGCACGGTCGGGGACAAGGGTCATGGGTGCAGGCTAGCCCCGCCGCCCTCGGTCGGGCGGCGTCACCCGCGACCTGGACCCAGTGCCCCTTCCATCTGCTGGGCAGCCATCTGACGGTCGGCCATCTGCCGGTCGGCGGCGATGCCGAACTCCCGCAGCCAGTCCGGGCGTACGGCCGCCATGCCGAATCCCGAGGGGCTCCGCAGCGGGCCGTGCGACAGATCCTCCTCGCGGTAGCGGCGGCAGTCGCGGTGCCAGGTGTAGATGCCCGCCATCCAGTTCTCCAGGTCGCGCACATAGCCGTCGAGGATGTCCCGCGTCTCCTGCGGCAGACCGAAGTCGTCGTACAGGACGGGAAGTTCGTGGGACACGACGTGCTGGAACTGACTCAGCCGCGACTTCATCAGGTCGTCGATGATGCCGAGCGCCGTCGGATAGTCGCAGCCGAAGAAGTTCTGGACGACCAGGACGCCGTTGTGGACCTCGCCCTCGTACTCGATCTCCTTCTGGTACGAGAAGACGTCGTTCATCAGGGCCGAGTAGTCGACCGCCGCGTTCTCCAGGTTCTGCATCGGGCCGCTCCGGTAGATCTCCGGCGGGACCTGCGGGCCGTTGCCCAGGCGGCACAGCGTCGTCGTGAGCGGGGCGCCGAAGGTGAGGCGGCGCATCTCGATGTAGTCGACGGGGTCGGGGATACGGTTCTGCGCCTGGTTGTCCAGCTCCCAGAGCCAGCTGGCCGTCATGACCTCGACGGCGGTGCGCAGTGCCAGGCGCGCCTCCAGGTCCATCGGCCCCGCCGTGCGTTCCCACAGGTCGGCGAGGCCACGCTCCATCGCGCACGTCGGCACCGGCATGTCGGCGAAGTCCAGCGGCATGAAGAAGGAGAGCCGGTCGTTGCAGAGCTTCGCTCCCGCCAGATCGCGGGGCCTGCCGAAGACCACGGGGAAGTAGTCGTCCCCGTACGTCCCCCAGGTCAGCCACTGCGAGCCCAGGTCGAGAGCTTCGAGGTCCGCGTCCGGGTGGAGGCTCGCCGCGCAGAGCGGGAAGTCGTAGCCGTACAGCTTGCGCGCGTCCCAGATGTCCGAACTCGGCACACCGGCCTGGGGTTCGAGCATGCCCATCCGTGCCGCCCACTCCACGGTGCGGGGGCGGGACGCCGCCAGGTGGGGCGAGAGCCGGGTCTCGAACGGCAGGTTGAACTCCGGGAGCCGGGAGGGGCCCACCCGCTGGAAGGGGATGTGCGTGTAGCCGCGCAGCCGCTCCGCACCCGTCGCGGCGATCAACGCCTTGATCCCGGCGGCCGACGTGCCGGGTCCCGTCGGGCCCGCGAGCGGCGAAGGAGCGGCGCCGCCCTTGTTCATGTAGCGGCTGGACACCATGTGCCACTCGTGCCCGCCGGACTGCCAGTCCTGGAGGCCCTTGGTGTACACGAGCACGTCCGCGCACTCCTTCGGGGGCAGCCCGGTCTCGGCGAAGAGCGGGGCCAGTTCGGTCAGCGCCGTGTTCTCGAACTGCTGCATCCGTGAGGTCAGGAGGTCGTTCACGGCCTCCGCCGCCTCCTGCGTGGTGCAGTGGAGGAACTTCTCCAGGACCAGCACGCCGTTGGAGAGTTCACCCTCGTTCTCGATCTCCCGCTGGTACGAGAAGAGGTCGTTGCGCAGGTGGACGGCGTCGGAGAACGTCTCCTTCAGGACGCGAAGGGGCCTGGAACCGGCGACGGCGGGCGGGACCTCGGCGCCCGTCGCGTACTCGATGAGCCCCGCCGACCAGGGCGCGCCGCCCACCTTGCGGCGCATCTCGATGTACTCGACGGGGTTGGCGACCCGGCCCTCGTTGATGTTCGACAGCTCCCACAGGGACTCGTTGAGCAGGTTCTCCGTGCTCTCGGCGAACCTCGCCCGCCAGCCCTGCGACATGTACGGCACCGTCCGCGCCCACAGGTCCGCGAGACCCGCCTCGACCGGATTCGTCGGCTCCGGCACGGGCGTGGACAGATCCATCGGCATGAAGGCGGGCAGCCGGTCCAGATAGGCCTTGCCGCCCTCGCGGTCCTGGGTCCGCTTGAACAGTTCGAGGAAGTGGTCGTCGAAGAAGAACACCCACACATACCAGTCGGTGACCAGGGACAACGTGGGACCGTCACAGTCGGGGTGGGTGTACGCGCACAGCAGTGCGTAGTCGTGGGCGTCCAGGTCGCGCTGCTCCCAGACGCCCGAACCCTCCAGCATCCCCATATCGCGTGCCCACTTCCTTGAGTGCTCCCTGGCCTCTTCCACATGGGAGTTGAGGCGGGCGGGATGCACCATGTAGAAGCTGGGCAGTTCAAAGGGCTGCGGCATACGGCGTTCTCCTCACGCGGTGGCGTACGGGCAGGAGCACTACCCGTGCGGGGGCCACCGATGCGGTGATCGCCCCGGCGTCACACCATCGCGTGACCCACGGACTTCAAACCGGGCTGTCAGCGCACCGGTGCGCCCGGACCCAGGGGAATGCCGAGCGCCCACCAGGCGAGGAACAGCAGCGTCCAGGCCGCGGTCATCGCGACGGCGAGCGGCAGTGTGTACGAGGCGAGGGTGCCGAGCCCCGCCGACTTGCGGTAGCGCTGCAGGAAGCCGAGCGCCATCACGAAGTACGGGCTCATGGGGGTGATGGCCGTCGAACCGGAGTCGGCGATGCGGAAGAGCGCCTGCGTGGTCTCGGCCGGTACGTCGACGAGCATCAGCATCGGTACGAGGACGGGGGCGGCCAGGGCCCACATCGCGGACCCGCTGGTGACCATGACGTTCACGACGGTCAGGAGCAGCAGGATGAGCAGGAAGACGACCACGATGGGCAGTTGGCTGTGTTCGAGCGCCTCGGCCGCCTTGACGGCGAGGACGTCGCCGATGTGGGTCCAGTCGAAGTAGGCGAGGAACTGGGCGATGGCGAAGAACAGGACGAGTACGGGCGCCATCTGCTTGACGCCGTCGACCATCAGCTTCGGTACGTCGCCGGGCTTGCGCACGGACCCGGAGCGGGCGCCGTAGACGATGCCGACGAGCGCGAAGAGGAACGCGACGATCGCCGCGATGCCGTCAAGGAGCGGTGACTCGACGATGCTTCCGCCGTCGCCGCGCAGGGGCGAGGCGGCCGGGACGACGGCCGCGGTGAGGGCCGCGACGGCCACCAGGAAAGCGACGCCGGCCCGGCGCAGGGCCGAGCGCTCACGGTCGCTGAGGCTGAGCGCGCCGATGTCTTCGAGGTCCGCGTCCGGGTCGGCGTCGAGGTCGGGACGCTTGCTCAGGACGAAGCGGGTCACGAGGGTGATGACGGCGGCGAGCAGGAGGGAGGACGCGATGTTGAAGAACCAGTTGCTCAGCGGCGAGACATACGCGTCGTCGCCGCCCGCGATCTTCGCGGCGGTCGTGGTGATCCCGGCGAAGATGGCGTCGTTCGGCGTCGGTACGGGACTCGCGTCGTAGCCGGACGCGATGGCGGTGTAGGCGACGACGATGCCGAGGACGGGGGAGCGGCCCACGGCGCGGAAGGCGAGCCCGCCGAGCGGCACGAGGATGACGTAGGCCGCCGCTGAGGCGACATGGGCCACCGTGCCCGCGAAGGCGACCGCGAAGACCACCCAGGACGCGGGCACACGGGAGACGCCGACCTTCATCAACGCGGCCAGGAATCCGCTGCGTTCGGCGACCGCGACGCCCATGATGACCACGACGATGGTCGCCATCGGCGGGAACGCCGCGAAGTTCTCGATCATCGTCGAGGCTGCCATCGCGAGCCCGTCCCCGCTGAGCAGGCTCTGTACGGCGACGCGCTTGCCGTCGCCCGGCGAGACCACGGAGACGTCGAAGGCGAGGAGGACCGCGCTGACCACGGCGAGGACGCCGGAGAGTATCCAGAACAGCCAGAAGGGGTGCGGCAACGCGTTTCCGGCGCGCTCGACGACGGCCATCGCGCGGACTATGCGGGGGAGCGGGGGCCCGGTGGGTGGTGGGGGTGGCGCGTCCGGCAGGGCGGGGGTCGGGGAAGACATGGCGGCTCCGCGGGGATCCAAGGGGCGGATGAGGAGGGGACGGGGGGTGGGGATGGGGGCGGGGACGAGGGCGCGCGGCTCAGCGCAGGTGGTGGCGGCGCAGGAAGCTCCACAGGACCTCGTGGGCCTCGATGCTCTGGGTCGTGTGTCCGCCGCCGCTGTAGCTGTCGGCGCCGGGCCAGGTGTGGCCGCCGTCCGTGACGGCCACATGACGGACCTCGGCGCCGTCCGCGCAGTCGGTCCAGCGGGACTCGGTGATGTCGGGGGCCGTGAGGCGGTCCGGGGTGCGGGTGCGGCAGCCGTTGCGGTGGGCCCAGGTGGTGAGCCAGTCGTGGAGCGCGGGGAGACCGCGGTCGGGATCGCCGGCGTACGGGATGGTGGCATCCCCGGTGCCATGGAAATCGATGACCGGGACCGGGCGCGCGGGGCGGCAGTTCTCGCCGGTGCCCGGATAGAAGGCCCCGGCGACAGGGGCGATCGCCGCGATCCGGTCCGGCATCCGGCAGGCCAGGAGCGCGGTGAACCCGGCGCCGTTGGACTTCCCGGTGGCGTACACGCGCCGCGGGTCCACGCAGAGGCGGTCCTCCAGCGAGTCGAGCAGATCACCGGTGAACGCCACGTCGTCCACACCGGGCGCGGCGTACGGAGCGCCTTGCCACGCCTGCCGCTGCCCGTCACCGGTGCCGACGACACCCTCCGGGTACGCGACGATCGCGGGGAGGGACGACAGCTTGCTGAACTCCTCCGTGCCGCTGCCGGTGTTGCCCCGCCCGTGGAAGGCGAGGACCACGGGCCAGCCGCGGTCGCCCGTGTACTCCTTGGGCAGGTGGAGCTGGTAGGTCCTGGTCAGACCGCCGCTGGTGAGGGTGTGCGGGGCGGTGGTGCCGGGAGGCTGCGGGGCGCTCCGGCGGCAACCGGGGGCGCCGCCGTCGGCGTACGAGGGAGCGGCGGAGGTCAGAGCCACCCCCGCGAGCAGGGTGAGTCCGGCGATGACAGAGGCGCCCGTGCGGGGCAGTGCGCGTTTCAAGGCAGGCTCCTTCCGCCGACGGCGCGAGGCGCGGGCGGCTGAGAGGGGGGAGGGGCAGCGGGAGCGAGAGCAGAGCCCGGTGACGAGACGTCAGCCGGTGGTGTCCAGCCACTCCTTGGCGAAGGTGACGATGCGGTGGACGGCGGCGTCGATGATCGCGAGGCCGTCATCGGGCGTGGCGCGGCGCGGGTCGCCGAGTACGCCGTTGGCGCTGAGCCGGTCGTACGGCACGGTCAGGGCGGGGTGGCCGCCACGGCGTGCGAGCCGGGAGAGCGGGTCGAGGTCGTCATGGGTGACGGACCCCGGGGCGAGGCGTTCGCGGTGGACCAACTCCGGTGCAAGGTGCAGCATTTGAGCGGTCTCCGCCTCCCCGCTGTGCCCATGGACCTCGCTGGGCCGCATGGCCGCGACGGCGTCCGGGGCGAGCGAGGTCAGGGGCGTCCAGGCGAACCGCAGGCCGGGATGGGTGACGAGCAGGTCCTGCGCGACGGTGGTGAGCGTGGCGTTGTTGCCGCCGTGCCCGGTGATCACGAGGATGTCCCGCCAGCCGTGCCGGTGCAGGCTGTCGACGTAGTCACGGACGAGCGCGGCCAGCGTCCCCGTCGACAGACTCACCGTGCCGGCGAAGTTCAGGTGATGCGGTGAGACCCCGATGCCGAGCGAGGGCCCGACCACGGCCCGTCCGGCAAGCTGCGAGGCGACCAGGTCGGCGACATGCTCGGCCCGGATGGTGTCGGTGGCGAGCGGCATCCCGGGCCCGTGCTGCTCGAAGGCGCCCGCGGGAATGATGACGAGAGGACTGACGCGGACCGCGGCGGCGGCTTCGAGGGTGGTCATCTCGGCGAGGCGATATGAGGGTTGGGAGTTGGGGGGAGGCGGGCCGTACTGCTCGCGCGCGGGTGGCCCCGTCGCGGGGCCGCGTGTTGGCGCCGTGGCGGTCGGGGCTGCCGCTGCCGGTTGGGTGTTTGAGGGCGGGGAGGTGCGATTGGTGGTGGGCAGGGGGTTGGCGTTGGGTGTGGAGGGGTTCGTGCCTGCGTGGCCGGGGGTGTTCGGTGGGCCGGGGCGCGTGGGGGTCGGGTCTGCGGCTGCCAGTTGGGGTGTGTCGTCCGTCGTGGCCGTGATCTTGCCACTTGCGGGCGCGGGTCGGGGGTTTGAGGGCGGGGAGGTGCGATTGGTGGTGGGCAGGGGGTTGGCGCTGGGTCCGGAGGCCTTCGCGCCTGCGTGGCCGGGGGTGCTCGGTGGGCCGGGGCGCGTGGGGGTCGGGTCTGCGGCTGCCAGTTGGGGTGTGTCGTCCGTCGTGGCCGTGATCTTGCCACTTGCGGGCGCGGGTCGGGGGTTTGAGGGCGGGGAGGTGCGATTGGTGGTGGGCAGGGGGTTGGCGCTGGGTCCGGAGGCCTTCGCGCCTGCGCCGCCAGGAGTGTTCGGCGGGCCGGAGGGCGTGGGGGAGTCGTTCATCGGCTTCCCTTCTCGGGGAAGTTCGCCGCGGTGACGGCGTCGCGGATCGACGTCAGGTGTTCGCGGGTGAGGCGCTCGGCGGCCGTCGCGTCGCCGGACCGTACCGCCTCGTAGATCTCCACGTGCTCGGCGTGGTCGCGCTCGCGGTCGTTGTAGCGGTGCCGGATCTCCACCTGCTCACGGGCCCTGACGTACAGCAGGGCTTCCACGGCCTCCCGCAGGAGCGTGTTGCCGCTGGCCTCCGCGAGCGCCACGTGGAAGTGCACGGACTGGCGCAGGGACTCCTCGGGCGGGAGCAGGGCGTTGCCCGCGGCGAGGGCCAACTGCCGCACCCCGTCGTCTGCTTGGGCGCGCGCGGCAGCCGCGGCTATCGCCGGTTCGAGGACGAGGCGGGCCCCGACCAGTTCAAGGACCGATGCGCGGTCGCTGCGCGGCTGATGCGGATTGGCCAGGAGCCTGCGGTCCACACCCGGCCCCACGTACGTCCCTGAACCGTGCCGGAACTCCACCACCCCCGTGGCCTCCAGCCTGCGCAGCGCCTCGCGCACGGTCGGCGTGGTGACCTCGAAGCGGCGGGCGAGCTCGCGCGATGAGGCCAACGCGTCGCCGGGGGTGAGGCGTTCGGTGCGGATGATCTCGACTATGTCGTCCGCCAGGCGCTCGGACAGGGAGGGCTGACTGCCGTAACTCATAAAGTGAATAAATCACTTGGTCTCTTGGCGGGTCAATGGTCGTGACGGAGCCAGTTCATGAGCGTGGTCGACGGCTCGCCCCGTGTGCCGTCCGGGGCCACCGGCGTGAGGGCCAGCTCCGTGGCCGCCTCGCCCCCGCGCCTGCGCAGCGACTTCACGTAGTACACCTCGTCGTAGATCCGCCCCAGCCACTCCTCCTCGCGGTGCACGTCGTAGTACCAGACCTGTCCGGGGTCCGCGAGGTGCCAGGAGAGGAACACCTCGGCGCTCTCGCCGTCGACGTACGCGGCGTCGACCTGAAAGCCCTCAGGGCGCTCGGGGGGAGTGAACTCGCCGTCACGGAGGGCCAGTTCGCCGAGGTGGACGGCCGACGCGGTCCGCACCGCGACGGTCACGATCGTTCGCCCGCGGAACTCGGCGAGCGAGCGGGCCGCGGTGTGCCAGCCGGGTCCCGCCTCCTCCGCCCCGACCTGCCGCCACGCGAAGACGCCCGGATCGTCGGCGAAGAGCAGCCCCACCTCCGGCGCGCTCCCCGCGTACGTGACCGAGACCGACTCCTCGCCCGTGCGCACCGCGAGCTCCGTCTTGTAGAGGCGGGCCGTGGTGCCGCCCGGCACGCGCAGGGAGGAGCCGCCGTCGTAGGCCCGCGTGTAGTCGAAGTCGGGCGACTCCCCGCCCTGCGCACCCTCGGGCCCTTCCGACCAGAACTGCCACGTCGGCAGCACGTCCTGGATCGACGCGTTGTACCAGTCCGCGTCGCTCGCACGGCGCCCCGCCAGGAAGAAGCCACGCCCGTGCCCGGTGTTGAAGCGGGTGACGAAGGGGAACGCGCCGATCACCGACCGCTCGGTGATGTGGTGCGCCACGCCGTCCCACTTGGCGGGGTCGGCGGGGTCGGGCGCACCGGGCTCATGGGCTCGGGTGCGGCCGGTCCGCGAGGGGTCGCCCGCCGGCCCCGACCAGTACTGGCGCTCACGCTCGAAGGCCGGGCCCTGCGCCTCGGGGTCCTCGTGTCCGGGGTGCAGCTCCCACACGAAGTGGGAGCCGAACAGGGCCCAACTGGTCCTGGCAGGACCGGAGTCGGGGAAGACCAGCCGCGGGTCGTACTCCGGATCGAAGCCGAACTGCTCGTTCTCCGTGCCGTGGAAGACCGCCTCGTACGGATCGCGGCCGAGCCGCAGAGCCGTGGCCCGGGACGTCTCCACCCCTGCCTCGGTCATCCAGTAGTTGGCGAAGAAGCTGTCCGCGGCTGACTCCAGCCAGGGGGCGTTCTCGTCGTTCAGGTGGTTGAGGTAGTCCAGACCGCCGTCCGGCCTGATCGTGTCGTACCACTGGAGGTGGAACCCCTCCGGAGCGCGGGACCGGAGATACGTGAGCAGCTCGCGCAGCCGCTTCGCCTCGTCGGGCGGAGTCTCGGCCTCATGATTGATGAAGTACCCGTCGAATCCGAAGTATTCGGCCATCTCGATCAATTTGTCCGCCACCGGGTACGAACCGTCCGCATACCGTTCGAGATACGGGGCGAACGCACCCGGACGCGGCCAGAACCAGCAGCCGAGACTTTTGACGCCATTGCGGTGGGCGGCGTCCGTGTACGCGGGATTGGGCGGGTTGATCAGGCCGTGCACGATGTCGTCCGGTTCGCCGGTGGGTGATCCGTCGACCGGCAGGCCGTGCCAGGAGCCGTAGAAGTCCGAGTACTGCCAGAAGCGGAGCAGGCGGCGGGCGAAGGCGTCGTCGTACTTGCGGGCGGTGAAGAAGGCCCCGTCGTAGTCGTTGCAGAGGTTCATCACCCGGGCGCCGGTGGGGAGTTGGGGGCGGGCCTGGGTGGCGGGGAACGGCGCGATGCGGGAAGCGAGCGGCACGCGCGAGCGGAAGTACCTCGCCCAGCGGTCTGTCCGCGGGCTCCAGTGCTTCAGCGCGTCGGCGTCGTACCCGTGCATGAAGGGCTGACGGCCCGCTGCCGGGCTCATCGAGGGGCCAGTGGTGTCGGGCTCATCCGGGTGAGAGTGAAGCAGAAACAATCCCCCGTCAATACCCCTCGACGCACCGGAATTTGCATTCCTACGCCCTCTTGTCCCCGGCACCTTTAGCGCTTTAGCCTGCTCGCCCTCAAGCGCTTTAGCTCAGCCGTCCGCTCAGCCGTCTGGGTTCAGCAGCAACCACGCGAGGGGAGGGTCCGCATGCGCCGCACCCCGGCCCGGCGCCCCACCATCAAGGACATCGCCCTGCGGGCCGGTGTCTCGGAGAGCGCGGTCTCCTTCGCGCTCAACGGCCGGCCCGGAGTCTCCGAGACCACCCGCGACCGGGTCCGCCGGGTCGCCGAAGAGCTCGGCTGGCAGCCGAGCGCCGCCGCGCGGGCCCTCTCGGGCGAGGGCTCCGGCACGGTCGGGCTCGTCCTCGCGCGCCCGGCGAAGACCCTCGGCGTCGAGTCGTTCTTCCTCCAGCTGGTCTCCGGGATCCAGGAGGTGCTCTCGCGCCGCAAGCTCGGCCTGCTGTTCCAGGTCGTCGAGGACATCGACGCGGAGTGCGCGGTCTACCGCCGCTGGTGGGCCGAGCACCGGGTCGACGGCATGCTCGTCGTCGACCCTCGCGGGTCGGATCCGCGCCTCGCGCTCCTCGACGAACTCGGACTCCCCGCCGTCGTCGTGGGGACGCTGCCGGAGCCGCACACCGAATACCCCGGCATCTCCAACCTCTGGGCCGACGACGCCCTCGCCATGGCCTCCATCGTCGACCACCTGCACGGCCTCGGTCACCGCCGCATCGCGCACATCGCGGGCCTGCCCGACCTCACCCACACCCGGCGGCGCATCAACTCCCTGCGGGCGGAGGCCGACCGGCGCGGTCTGCGCGACGTGGACTCGGTCACCACGGACTACTCCGAAACCCAGGGGGCCGAGGCCACCCGCCGGGTCCTTGCGTGGGACCCGCGCCCCACGGCGATCGTCTACGACAACGACGTCCTGGCCGTCGCCGGTCTCGGTGTCGCCGCCGAACGCGGCATCGCCGTACCGGCCGACCTGGCCATCGTCGCCTGGGACGACTCCGTCCTCACCCGCTCGACCCATCCCGCGCTCACCGCCCTCGTCCGCGACACCGCCGTCTACGGCGGGCACGCCGCCGAGCAGCTGATCGCCCTCCTCGACGGCGGCCCAGCCGTCCGTGTCCAGGACGAACTCCCGCACCTTCAGGCGCGCGGCAGCACCGCCGCCCGCGCCGCTCCCTGAACCGCCCCTCACCTGTACGCACGCACCGTCCCCGCCCCCCCAGACAACGTTGCCAACCGGAGGTATCAACCGCCATGAAGTGGACCAGACTTGGCGTCACGGGCGCGGCCGCTCTCGCGCTCGCCGTCACCGCGGCAGGCTGTTCGGCGACCCCCGCAGCCTCCGGCGGCGGCTCGGACTCCCTGACCGTGAACATGGGCTTCTCCGGCAACACCATCGCCCGTAACTTCAACCCCTTCTCCCTGCAGGCAAGTCAGGGCACCTTCGGCTTCCAGTACGAGCCGCTGTTCGCCTTCAACACCCTCCAGGGCGGCAAGTTCGTGCCCTGGCTCGCCACCAAGTACGCCTGGTCGGACGGCGGCAAGAAGATCACCATCGATCTGGACAAGCGCGCCAACTGGAGCGACGGCACGAAACTGACCGCCAAGGACGTCGTCTTCGCCCTGGAGTACGTCACGAAGCAGGACCTCCCCGTGGAGTGGAAGTTCGAGTACGAGAAGGCCAAGGCGACGGACGACCACACCGTCGAGATCACCTTCGATACCCCCGGCTACGCCCGCCTGCGCAGCATCGGATCCATCCGCCCGGTCCCGGAGAAGGTCTGGAAGGGCAAGAACGGCAAGACCTTCACCAACCCCGACCCGGTGGCCAGCGGCCCCTACACCCTCAAGCGGTACGCCGCCCAGCAGCTCACCTTCGAGGCCAGGGACGACTACTGGAAGCAGAAGGTCCCGGTGAAGACCCTCAAGGCGCCGGTGGTCGCCTCGTCCTCCGAGATAGGAAAGCTGCTCAGCGGCGAGGTCGAGTGGAGCGGCGGCGCCGTCCCCGACGTCAAGAAGTCGTACGTCGACAAGGACCCGAAGAACCACCACGCCTGGTACCCCACCTACGGCGGCACCTACATGTTCTTCAACCACAAGAAGGCGCCGTTCAAGGACGTCCACGTCCGCAAGGGCATCTCGCTCGCCGTCAACCGCACCGAACTCGCCGACGTCGGCAACCCGGGCATGTTCAAGCCGCTCAACCTCACCGGGCTCGACTCCAAGACGCAGGGCAAGTGGATCGACGCCAAGTATCAGGACGCCGACCAGCCCAAGCCCGAACTGGCCGCGGCACAGAAGGAGTTCGCCAAGGCTGGCTACACCAAGAAGGACGGGAGGCTCGTCGGGAAGGACGGCAGGCAGCTCAGCTTCAAGATCCTTGAGGTGACCGAGTTCGCCGACGCCATCCAGCGCGACAAGGTCCTCGCCCAGCAGCTGAAGCAGGCCGGCATCAAGGTCGGGGTCGAGCCCATGGCGAGCGCACAGCTGGACACGGCGCGCCAGGAGGCCAAGTTCGACGTCCTGGTCGGCGGCGCCGTCTTCTACAACACGCCGTACAACTTCTACAAGGACATGCTGCACAGCAAGAACGGCGGCATCTGGACCAACTACGGCCACTACAAGAGCGCCAAGGCCGACGGCATCCTCAAGGAGATGGAGCGCGCCGGCGACGACGCCACCATCAAGAAGCTCTCCGCGAAGCTGGAGAAGCTGATGATCGACGAGGTGCCCGCCGCCCCGCTCATCACCAACGGCGCCTCCACCCAGTACAACAGCAAGAACTGGACCGGCTGGCCGGACGAGAAGAACCCCTACGCCATCCCCGCGCCCTGGGCGGGCCCCACCGACATGGTGCAGACGATCCTGTCGCTGCGCCCGGTGAAGGCGGGCTAGGCGGATGACGGCTTCCTCCGGCACGGTGGCCCCAACGACGGCCCAGGAGCGTGTCGCGGTACGGCGACCAGGACGCCGCCCGCGGCTCGGCGCCGCCCGCTACTTCGTGCAGCGGCTCGGCTTCTATCTCGCCGCCGCCTGGATCGCCGTCACGCTCAACTTCCTGCTGCCCCGGCTGATGCCGGGCGACCCGGCCTCCGCGCTCATCGCGCAGATGCAGGGCCGCTCGGCGCTCAGCGGGGAACAGATCGCCAGCATCTACCGGCTCTTCGGCGACCCGGGCGAACCCCTCTGGAGCCAGTACGTCACCTACCTCGGGCAGGTGGCGCACCTCGACTTCGGCCTCTCCGTGGCGTTCTTCCCGACACCGGTGTGGGAGGTCATCAGCGCGGGGCTGCCGTGGACGATCGGGCTCGTCGGCATCACCGCCGTCCTGTCGTTCGTCATCGGCACCGCGGGCGGCATCATGGCCGGCGGCCGGGCGGGCTCACGCACGGACTCGGTGGCCACGCCCGCCGCGATGTTCCTCAACGCCCTTCCCACCTTCTGGATCGCCCTGCTCTTCGTCCTCGTCTTCGGCTTCCAGCTGGCGTGGCTGCCGACCGGCGGCGCGTACGACGGGGATCTCACCCCGGGCTTCTCGGCCGCCTTCATCGGCAGCGTCATCAGCCATGCCGTGCTGCCCGCGCTCACCATCGCGCTCGGCTGGTCGGCCACGTGGTTCATCGGCATGCGGAACATGATGATCACGACGGTCTCCGAGGACTACGTCCTCCTCGCCCGCGCCAAGGGCCTCGGCAGGACCCGCGTGATGTTCCGGTACGCGGCCCGCAACGCGATCCTGCCGAGCGTCGCCGGGTTCGCCGTCAACATCGGCAACGTCGTCGGCGGACAGCTCCTGGTGGAGGCCGTCTTCGCGTATCCCGGTGTCGGCTATCTGCTCTACCAGTCCGTGGCCAGCGTCGACTATCCGCTGATGCAGGCCCTGTTCCTGATGGTCTCGCTGTCCGTGCTCGCGGCGAACTTCCTCGCCGACTCCGTGTACGGCCTGATCGACCCACGCGCAAGGGAGGGCCGCGCATGAACCTCACCCTCAGGGGTCGGCTGCCGGAGAACCGCAAGGTGCGGGCCGGGCTCGCGATCCTCGTGTTCTTCGCCCTGTTCGCGCTGGCCGGACCCTTCCTCGTGGAGGATGCCTTCGGGCTCTCCGCGACCGCCATCCACACCGCCGACGGCATGCAACCCCCGTCCGGCGCCCACCTGTTGGGCACGACCGCGACCGGCGAGGACGTCCTTGCCCAGCTCGTCGTCGGCAGCCGCGTCTCGCTCCTGGTGGGTCTGGTCGCCGCCGTCATCTCGACCACCCTGTCCGTGCTCGTCGGCGTCGCGGGCGGCTATCTGGGCGGCACGCCGGACGCGCTGCTCACCGCGGGCACGAACATCGCCCTGGTCATTCCCAGCCTGCCGCTGCTCATCATCGTCGCGAGTTACGTCAAGGGGCGCGGCGGCTGGCTCACGGTGGCCCTCATCATCGGCCTGACGTCCTGGCCGTGGGGCGCGCGCGGCAAACGCGCGCAGACCCTCTCGCTGCGGCGAAGGGACTTCGTGACGGCCGCAGAGATGACCGGCGAGAGCCGGTGGTGGATCATCACCCGCGAGCTGATCCCCAGCATGGCGCCGCTGATCTCGGCGAGCTTCCTGTCCGCCGTCGTCCTGTCGATGTTCGCCGACGCAGGGCTCTCCTTCATCGGCCTCGGCAACATCAACCTCACCAGCTGGGGCTCGATGCTCTACTGGGCGCAGAACGCGTCGGCTCTCGCGCGTGGCGCCTGGTGGTGGTTCATCCCGCCCGGCGCGTGCATCGCCGTCGTCGGGATCGCGGCGGGACTCATCAACTTCGGCATCGACGAGATCGCCAACCCCCGCCTGCGCAAGCCGGGCCGGGCCGTGCGGCGCCGGGCCGCGGCGGCAGCCCTGCGCACCCCCGAGGAGGCGCGATGAACGACAGCCGGGACGTGCTCCTGTCCGCGCGTGGCCTGCGTGTCGACTACTTCGACCAGGCGGAGCCGGTCCATGCGGTACGCGACGTCGACCTCACCCTCTACCGCGGGGAGACCCTGGGGATCGTAGGAGAGAGCGGCTGCGGCAAGTCGACGCTGGTGACGGCCCTGACGCGGCTCGAGCGTCCTCCCGCGGTGACGACGAGCGGCACGGTCGACTTCCACGGCGACGACGGCCCGGTCGACCTGCTGCGGCTCGGCGAGCGAGAGCTGCGCGCCCTGCGCTGGGAACGCATCGCGATCGTCTTCCAGAGCGCCATGAACGCCCTCAACCCGGTGCACCGGCTCGGCGCCCAGTTCGCCGACGTCCTGCGCCTGCACCGCGGCCTGTCGCGGTCGGACGCGTGGCAGCGGGCGGGGGAGCTGCTCGCCATGGTCGGCATCCCCGCCGACCGGGCGCGGGCCTATCCGCACGAGCTGTCCGGCGGGATGCGGCAGCGCGCGACGATCGCGCTCGCGCTCGCCTGTGAACCGGATCTCGTGGTGATGGACGAGCCGACGACCGCCGTGGACGTGGTGATGCAGCGCCAGATCCTGCGCCAAGTGGCCAGGCTGAAACGGGAATTGGGCTTCTCGGTCATCTTCATCACGCACGACCTGTCGCTCCTCATCGAGATCGCCGACCGGATCGCCGTCATGTACGCGGGCCGCGTCGTCGAGACCGGCCAGGCGCGGCAGCTGTACGCCGACCCACGGCACCCCTACACGGCCGCTCTGCGGAGCGCCTTCCCGCCGCTGCACGGACCGCGCCGCGAGATCACCGGCATCCCCGGCTCCCCGCCCGGGCTGCGGCACCCACCGGCCGGCTGCCCCTTCCACCCGCGCTGCCCCCAGCGGTTCGACCCCTGCGACCAGGAAGTTCCGCCGCTGCTCGGCGGGGAGGGCGGCGAAGTCGCCTGCCATCTCCACGACGGGCTCCGGGCGAGCCGCGAGCCACACGAGTCACATGAGCCACACGAGCCGAGGAGTACCCATGTCACTGGCTGAGCCGGTACTTGAGGCCCGCGAGGTCACCAAACATTTCCCCCTGCACGGCCCCGGCCAGAACGGCAAGGTCGTACGCGCCGTGGAGCCCACGACCCTCGCCCTCCACCAGGGCCGCATCACCGCCCTCGTAGGCGAGAGCGGCAGCGGAAAGTCGACGCTGGCCCGGCTCCTCGCGCTCGGCTATCCGCCCACCGCGGGCGAGATCCGCCTCGACGGCGCACCCGTGGTCGCGGCACGCTCGGCCAAGGGCAAACGGGCGTACTACCGCCAGGTGCAGATGGTGTTCCAGGACCCCTTCTCCTCGCTCAGCCCCGTGCACCGGCTGCGCTACATCCTCGGCAGGCCGCTGCGGCTGCACGGCCATGTCCGGGGCAGGGCAGACGTGGAGAAGGCCGTCGTCGACCTCCTGGAGCGGGTCAATCTCACCCCCGCCGACCAGTTCATCGACAAGTTCCCGCACGAGCTGTCGGGCGGGCAGCGCCAGCGCGTCGCCATCGCCCGCGCGCTCGCCGCCCGCCCCAAGGTGCTGCTCGGCGACGAACCCGTGTCGATGCTCGACGTCTCCATCCGCCTCGACATCCTCAACCTCCTCGGCAGGCTCCGCGACGACGAGGGCCTCGCGATCCTCTACATCACCCACGACATCGCCAGCGCCCGCTACTTCGCCGACGAGATCAAGGTGCTCTACGCGGGCCAGCTCGTCGAGTCGGGCCCGGGCGACGCGCTCGTCGAGAACCCCCGGCACCCCTACACCCGGCTCCTGCTGGAGTCCGCGCCCGACCCGGACCGCGCCGGCGGACTCCTCGACGCACCGGACGTGGTGGACGACGAGGAGACGCTCGGTGAACCGCCGAGCCTCGTCGACCCGCCGGCCGGCTGCCGGTTCCACCCGCGCTGCCCGATCGCAAGACCGGTGTGCGCCACGGCCTTTCCGCCGCGCACGCACTTCGACGACGGGCAGTGGGCGCACTGCTGGAGCTATGACGAGGAGCGTTTCAAGTGAAGGAGAACCGCCTGTGATCCAGCCCTGGTTCGGCGACGCCAAGCTCGGAATCTTCCTCCACTGGGGCATCTACAGCGTGGACGGAGTGGCCGAGTCCTGGTCCTTCTTCCACGACCAGGTCCCCTACGACCGCTACATGGCGCAGCTCGACGGCTTCACCGCCTCCGCGTACGACCCCGAGGCCTGGGCCGAACTCTTCGTCCGCGCGGGCGCCCGCTACGCCGTCCTCACCGCCAAGCACCACGACGGGGTCGCCCTCTGGGACACGGCGGCGAACGACCTGTCCGTCGTCAAACGCACCCCCGCGGGCCGCGACCTCATCACTCCGTACGTCGCCGCCCTGCGCGCCCGAGGCATCAAAGTCGGCCTGTACTACTCGCACTTGGACTGGTCCCACCCCGACTACGCCACCGTGCGCCCCGACGGCCAGGACCCCGCCGAGCGCGGCAACCGCTACTCGATGCCTCCCGTCGGCGAGGAGTCCGAGGAGAGGTGGGCGGACTTCCTCGCCTTCCACCGCGTACAAGTGCGGGAACTCCTCGAGCGCTTCGAACCGGACCTGCTGTGGTTCGACGGGGAGTGGGAGCGCAGCGCCGGGCAGTGGCGGATGGCGGAACTCGCCGATGAGATCCGGGCGCTGTCCCCGCACACCGTCGTCAACGGCCGTCTCACCGGGCACGGCGACTACGCCACGCCCGAGCAGGGCGTGCCGATCGAACCGCCCGCGCAGCCATGGGAGTTGTGCCTCACCGTCAACGACTCCTGGGGCTACCAGCCGCAGGACACCCGCCACAAGTCACCGCGTCAGCTCGTCCGCATCTTCGTCGAGGCCATCGGAGGCGGCGGCAATCTGCTCCTCGACGTCGGCCCGAAGGAGGACGGCACGCTGCTCCCCGAACAGATCCAGCGCCTCGAAGCGCTGGGGGAGTGGACGTCCCGGCACACCAACGCGGTCTACGGAACGGTGCGAGGCCTTCCGCACGGCCACTTCTACGGCCCTTCGACGCTCTCCGCCGACCGTCGCACCCTGTATCTGTTCCTCTTCGACCGGCCCAACGAATACGTGGTGCTGCGAGGCGTACGCAACGGCGTGACGTCCGCCCGCGTGCTCGGCACGGACGCCGTCGTCCGGCACGAACGGGTCGGCGGCCTCGGTGACGTACCCGGCTGGGAGTACGTGCACCTCACCGACGACCAGCTCGATCCGCTGTGCACGGTCATCGCCCTGGAACTCGACGGCGAGCTGGACCTCTACCGCGCGCACACGCGGGACTGAGCGCTCCGCTGGATACGCGGTTCATTCAGCGCGGGCCGGTGGGGGCTGGTCGCGCAGTTCCCCGCGCCCCCCTGCGGGCGCCCCCCCTGATCCCACCCGCACCCCCATCCCAACGTTCGGAGGCCCTATGCCCCGCACTACACGCAATTCCAGACCCCGGACGGCGCTTCTCGCGCTCGCCGTCCTGGCGATCCCCCTCGCACCATCCGCGGCCGCCGCGCCTTCCTCTGCCCAGGAGGAAGCCGTGACCGGTCGGCTCCCCGTCGTGTCGCCGACCCCGCAGCACATGTCCCGCGCGGGCGACGACGTGCCGCTCGCCCGGCGCGCCGAACTCGTCGTCGGAGATGACGCCGACGGCGCCGACGAGGCGGCCCGGCAGCGCGTCACCGAGACGCTGCGCGCCCACGGGGTGCGCGACATCGACGTACGCGCGAAGGCGTCGGGCCGTGCCCCGCTGACCGTCCTGCTCGGCCCTGCGACCCGGCCCGACATCGCGAAGGCGCTCGGCGGGACGCGGGTGCCGGAGCAGGCCGAGGGGTACGCGCTGCGGGTGAGACACCGCACCGTCGCGCTCGGCGGCAAGGACGCGACCGGACAGTTCTACGCGGCGCAGACCCTCGGCCAGCTCATCTCCAAGGGCCGGATAGCGGGGGCCGAGGTCTCCGACTTCCCCTCCATGCCGCTGCGCGGCAGCATCGAAGGGTTCTACGGACCGCCCTGGACCGAGGCCGAACGCCTCGACCAGATGGACTTCCTGGGCGACACCAAGGCCAACACCTACGTCTATGCGCCCAAGGACGACCCCTACCACCGGGAGAAGTGGCGCGAGCCCTACCCGGCGGACAAGCTCACCCAGCTCGGCAAGCTGATCGACCGCGCGACGGCCAACCATGTGCGCTTCACGTTCGCGGTCTCACCGGGCGGCTCCATCTGTTACTCGGACCCGGCGGACGTCAAGGCGCTGACGGCGAAGCTCCAGGCGATGTACGACCTGGGGGTGCGGTCCTTCTCGGTCCCGCTGGACGACATCAGCTACACCAAGTGGAACTGCGACGCCGACAAGGCGAAGTTCGGCGAGCCCGGCCGCGGCCCCGCGGCGAAGGCACAGGTCGGGCTCCTCAACACCATCCAGCGGGACTTCATCGCGCGGCACGAGGGAGCCAACCCGCTGCAGATGGTGCCCACGGAGTACGGGGACCTCACGGACACCGCGTACAAGCAGACGATGCGGGCCGAGCTCGACGGCGCCGTGGAGGTGATGTGGACGGGCACGGACGTGGTTCCGCCGGAGATCACCAACTCCCAGGCGGAGAAGGCCGCCGAGCTGTTCGGCCGGAAGGTGTTCGTCTGGGACAACTACCCGGTGAACGACTTCGCGCGCACGGCCGGGCGGCTGCTTCTCGCGCCCTACGACAAGCGCGAGCCTGGTCTGTCCGGTCACCTCAGCGGCATCGTCTCCAACCCGATGAACCAGGAGGGGGCGAGCAAGCTCGCCGTCTTCACCATGAACGACTTCTCGTGGAACGACCGTGGCTACGAGCGGGCGCGGTCGGGGCGGCAGGCGGCGCTGTATCTCGCCGGGGGTGACGAACGCGTCGCCGACGCGGTGCAGACGTTCGTGGACCTCAACCACGCGGCGCCCACGTTCGGCGAGTCGAACTGGCAGCCGCAGTCCCCGGTTCTCGGGCCGAAGCTGGACGCGTTCTGGAAGCGGTACGAGAGTGACCCGGCCGGGGCGGTACAGGCGCTGCGGCCCACGGCCCGGGAGATCGAGAAGGTCCCCGCGGTGCTGCGCTCCGGGGTGCCGGACGAGCAGTTCCTCCACGACGCGAAGCAGTGGCTTGACGCCACGGAGCTGTGGGGTTCCGCGATGGGGCATGGCCTCGCGGCGCTGTCCTTCACCCAGGAGGGGGACTCGGCCTCGGCGGCGCGGGAGCGGGCCTCGATGGAGTCCCTCGCGGGACGGGCGCGGGCGATATCCGTGGACCCGGCGGAGCATCATCAGCTAGGGGCGGTGAAGATTGCTGACCCCTACCTGGATGAGTTCGTGAAGGGGGTCCAGGACAGGACCTAGCCCCTGGGCTTCGTGGCGGGTTTCTTTCCCACCCACCCACCCGTTTACCCCGCAGTGCAGGGGTGAGCGGGTGGGTGCTTGCGTTGCCCCGGTGCGGGCAGGCGTAGGGAAGCGAGGCGTTGCGGTGACTGAGACGTCAGTCAGGATCGCAACCTGGGCGGCCATCTGCGGAAAGGCGCACCTCGCAGATTGCGATCAGCGCAACGCACAGGTAGCGTGACCGCCCATGCAGCAAGACCCCGAGGTCGCGGACCGAGTCCGCAAGGTCATCGCCGACGCCGGTGCGACCCAGCGCGAATTCGCCCGGCGCATCGTGATGGACCCCTCCAAGCTCTCCCGCTCACTCGGCGGCACCCGCCGCTTCACCGCGGCGGAGCTTGCCCGCATCGCGGACACCGGCGGCGTGGACGCGGGCTGGCTCCTGGGCACCCAGCTCCCGGGCACTCAGAACGCCGCACCCCCGGCCCGCCGGGAACGCACCGCCGCCGCCCCCGAAGGCGGCCGCCCCCTCCAGATCGTCCGCGAAACCGTGCGCCTCGTCGCCGAGCGCGGCTTCCACGCCGTACGCGTCGCGGACATCGCCGAAGCCTGCGCCACCAGCACCGCCGCCATCCACTACCACTTCCCCGGCCGCGACGACCTCCTGGAGGCCGCCGTCCGCTGGTGCATGGACGAGGACACCGCCCGCCGCGCCGCCCGCATCGCCGACGCGGCCGACGCCGCCGACGAGCTGCGCCAGCTGATCGAGCTCCAGACCCCTCGCACCCCGCAGCAGCGCTGGCAGTGGAGCGTCTGGCTCGACCTGTGGGCGGAGGCCGCCCGCTCCACCGCCGTCGGGCGCCTGCACGCCGAGTACTACCGGCAGTGGCGCGCGACCGTCGCCGACGTCATCCGGCGCGGTGTCGACCAGGGCGTGTTCCGCCTCGTCGACCCGCAGTCCGCGGCGCTCCGGCTCACCGCGCTGATCGACGGCCTCGCAACCCAGGTGCTCGCCTCCACCCCCGGCACCGACGGCACGACCCCCGACGACATGCACGAGGCGCTGCTCGTGTACGTCGACGCGACGCTGGCCGCACCGCGCAGCGCGTAGACACCGCGCACCGCCCAGCGCCCCCGACGCATCGCCAGAAGAACATCAACACCCCACCTTTGAGGGATAGTTCACCATGCCCGTGAATCAAGACGTCATCATCACCGCCGCCCTCACCGGCGCGGGCGACACCGTACGCAAGAGTCCCCACGTCCCCGTCACCCCCGAGCAGATAGCCACCTCCGCCGTGGAGGCCGCCGAGGCGGGCGCCGCCGTCGTGCACATCCACGTACGCGACCCCGAGACCGGCGACCCGTCGCGCGACCCGCGCCTGTACCGCGAGGTCGTCGAGCGCATCAAGGAGACCGGCACCGACGTCGTCATCAACCTCACCGCGGGCATGGGCGGCGACCTGGTCATCGACCCCGTCCAGCCGCTGAAGGAGCTCGGCGGGCTGCCCGGCACCGACCTCGTCGGCGGCCTTGAGCGCCTCCCGCACGTCGAGGACCTGCTGCCCGACATCTGCACCCTGGACTGCGGCTCCCTCAACTTCGGCGACAACCTCTACATCTCCACCCCCGACATGCTCCGCCAGGGCGCCAAGCGCATCCAGGAGCTCGGCGTGCGGCCCGAGTTGGAGATCTTCGACACCGGTCAGCTCTGGTTCGCCAAGCAGCTCCTCGCGGAAGGGCTGCTCGACAACCCCACCGTCTTCCAGCTCTGCATGGGCATCCCGTGGGGCGCCCCCGCCGACCCGGGCGTCCTCCAGTCCATGGTCAACATGCTCCCCGAAGGCGCCCAGTGGGCCAGCTTCGCGCTCGGCCGCATGCAGATGCCGTGGGTCGCCCAGTCCATCCTGCTCGGCGGCCAGGTCCGCGTCGGCCTCGAGGACAACCTCTATCTCGGCAAGGGCAACAAGGTCACCAACGCCCAACTCGTCGAGCGCGCCGTGCAGATCACCGAGAACCTCGGCTCGCGGGTGGCCACCCCGGACGAGGCCCGCCAGAAGCTCGGCCTCAAGCCCCGCGCCTGAACCCCGCGCCGGAACCTCACGACGAGTAGGACCCTCTCCATGAACGAGAACGACATCACCACACCCCCCGCCCCCTGCGCCCCCGAAGACGTACGCCGAATCGCCTGCGTCGGCGCCGGAGTCATCGGCGGCGGCTGGGTCGCCCACTACCTCGCCCGCGGCTACGACGTCACCGCCTGGGACCCCGCCCCCGACGCCGAGCAGAAGCTCCGCCGTCTGGTGGACGCCGCCTGGCCCGCACTGACCCAGCTCGGCCTCGCCGAAGGGGCTTCCCCGGACCGGCTCACCGTCACAGCCACCCTCGAAGAGGCCGTCGCCGACGCCCAGTTCGTGCAGGAGAGCGCCCCCGAGAAGCTGGAGCTGAAGCGCGATCTGCTGGCGCGGCTCGACGCCGCGGCGCCCGCCGGAGTCGTCATCGCCTCCTCCACCTCCGGCTACCCGATGACCGACATGCAGACCGAGGCCGCCGACCCGGGCCGCCTCGTCGTCGGCCACCCGTTCAACCCGCCCTACCTCATCCCGCTCGTGGAGGTCGTCGGCGGCGACAAGACAGCGCCCCACGCGGTCACTTGGGCGTCCCGCTTCTACGAGGTCGCGGGCAAGTCCGTGATCACCATGGCGAGCGAGGTTCCCGGCTTCATAGCCAACCGCCTCCAGGAAGCCCTCTGGCGCGAGGCCCTGCACATGGTCGCCAACGGCGAGGCCACGGTGAAGGAGATCGACGACTCGATCACCGAAGGCCCTGGCCTGCGCTGGGCGTTCATGGGCCCCATGCTCACCTTCGCGCTCGCGGGCGGCGAGGGCGGCATGGCCCACATGCTCGACCACTTCGGCCCGTCCCTGAAGTCGCCGTGGACGCGCCTCGAAGCACCTGAGCTGGACAAGGAGTTGTACGACGCCGTGGTCGCGGGATGCGACGACGCGGCGGACGGCCGTACCATCGCCGACCTGGTCGCCGAGCGCGACCAGGGGGTCATCGACGTACTGCGGGCGACGGGCCGTCTGCCGCAGCAGCGCACGAAGGAGGACACCAAGTGACCGCGCCCCTGCCCGTTCTGCACCGGACCGTACGGCCCGAGTGGATCGACTACAACGGCCATATGAGCGAGGCGTTCTACGTCCTCGTCTTCGGCTACGCCACCGACGCCATGATGATCGAGACCGGCCTGCACGCGGGATACCGCGAGTCCACCGGCTGCTCGCTCTACACGGTCGAGGCGCACATCCGCTACCTCGACGACGTCGCGGACGGCGTCCACCTCGCGGTCCGCACCCGCATCCTGGGCGCGGACGCCAAGAAGGCACGCTTCACCCACGAGCTGTACGTGGTCGAGGAGCCCGAAGCGGAGATCGCCCCGGACGCCACCCCCGTGGCGACCACCGAACTCCTCGCCATCCACGTCGACCAGAACGCGGGCCGCGCGACCCCCTTCCCGGACACGATCCGCGACCACCTGACGGCCCTGGCGGAACCGGCCCCTGAGTGGGCGGGCCGCTCGATCGGCGCCGTGCCCCGTCAGCCGTAGCCGCGCAGCTTCCGGTAGAGCGTGGCGCGGGCGATGCCGAGTGCGGCGGCCGCGCGGGCCTTGTTGCCGCCGTTGCGGCGCAACGCCTCCGTGATCGCTTCGTGCTCGGCCCGCTCGATCGCGCTCAGCTGCCGGGCCGCGGGCTTCTCCCGTACGGCGTCCGGCAGTTCGGCGCGCCGCACGGGCCCGGACGCGCGCCTCCTGTCGGCCACCGCCCGTACGACATGGGCGAGTTCGGCGATATTGCCGGGCCAGGAGTGCTGCTCCAAGGCGCGCACGGCGTCCAGGGCCCAGGTGAGCGGGGGATGTCCGGGAGCGGGCGTGGGCGCGAGGTGCGTCACCAACTCCCGGATGTCCTCCGGTCGTTCACGCAGCGGTGGCAGGACCACGGAACGGGCCGCCAGACCGTCGAGGAGCCGCAGCAGACAGGGGCCTTCCGGCGTGCCCGGCGTTCGGGTGACCACCAGGCGCAGCCGCGGGGCGTCGGCGATGAGCGCGTTCAGCACGGCCACATCGCTCTGCCCGAGCCGCTCGGCGTGACGCAGCAGTACGGGGCGGGCCGTGCGGAGGCCGCCCGCCTCTTCGTTCGTCAACGACGCGCGGAGCAGGGCGAGTTCGCCCTCTTTCGCCTGCGCCGCGTCGAAGGCCAGCGGCTCCGGGCCGCCGGACTCCTGGAGGAGTGCCTGGGCGAGCGCCGTCTTTCCGGTGCCTCGCTCGCCGGACAGGAGCAGCGGCCCGGCCGTTCCCGCCAGTTCACGGGCCCGGCCCACCGCGTGCCGCCAGGGCACTGAACTTCCGGTGGGCAAGGCCGGACTCCCGCCCGGGGACGATGCCTTCGACGACCGTCTCGACGATGGCGATGACGATGACGACGCCCGTGACGACGGTTCCTGCCGCAGCACGGCCACGACACCCACGATCACGCCGGATCGGGGGTCGAGCACCGGCGTGATCCGAGCCGCACACTCCTCGCCATCCGTCGACGCCGTCTCGCCGCCCCCGCCGAGCAGCGCCGCCGCCCGCAGCTCCCGCACCTCCAGCGCCTCGGGCGAAAGCTGCCGTGCGGCGGCCTCGCTGACGAGGCGGCTGCGCCCGTCGACGGCGACCACGGGTGCCGCGTCTTCGCTCGCCCGTAGGTAGGCGTCGAGCAGCAGCTGTTCCGCCGG